>CAYLSS010000919.1:0-2500 GCA_964385765.1 uncultured Solibacteraceae bacterium | reverse complement strand
GACGGTGACCTCGACATCCTCGGCAAACCTTACAACTGGAAGACGCCACGCGTCGACATCTGGCTCCAGGAAGACGGGCCCAGCCACCAAGCTGTCGAGGACCTTGCCATCATGCGGGCAATGGCCAACCTGATTGTTCTCTCGCCGTCGGACCCCGTAACTACGCGCCTGGCCACACTGGCCGTCGCCGAATACGTCGGTCCCGTCTACATGCGTCTCGGCCAGCAGGCGGCGAACGTGCTTCACGCCGAAGACGTGCCATTTGAGATCGGCCGGATGACCCCTCCGCGCGACGGAAGCGACCTCGCGACGGGCAACATGGTGGAGCAGTCGCTCATTGCCGCTGAAGAACTGGGCGGCGACGGCATCGAAGCCCGCGTCCTGAACTGTCACACGGTCAAGCCGATCGACCGCGCGACGATCATCGCCGCCGCCCGCGAGACCGGCTGCCTCGTAACGGCCGAAGACCATTCGGTATGCGGCGGCCTTGGCGGCGCTGTTGCCGAGGTGGACCAGAGCCTATTGCTACGGCACTGGTGACCCGGACACCGGACTAAGCGTACCGGTTGGCAAGATGATAATCTTCGAATTGCCGCGCGGTAGCGGTTTCCGCCGGTGGTTTTGAGAGGGCTGTGGCGGAAGCAAGTCGGCCCCTTCGCCGCTCGAAGTACTCGCGGAGGTAAGCATGGAGTGCCGGCTTATCGCTGTTCCAGCGCCAGACCCGATCACGATTCAGCGCTATGTCCCTGTCCGGATCGAAGTTGAACCGATCAAAACCGTGATAGCGGTTCTTGTAGCCTCTCAGGTTAAGGTCGCCGTGCCAGAGATGGTAGATGTCGCCATCGATATACGAAATGCGGCCGCGAACTTCTTTCGCAAATGACGTTGCCCAGCCTTGGAGATGCTCGCGGTGCCGCGGGCTCAGGCGGAAGGCCTCGGCCGCGTCGGCAGTGTGCCCGCAGCCAACCGTAAACGCAATCTTGTCACCGGAACCCAAAATCAGCGCATCGTACAAACCATTGGCGACGAGTAGGCTGCGCTTCGCCACCCAAACCATTCCCGGGCTGTAGCCATGCATCTGGCTGCCTCCGTGTATCTGGAAACACACCGTGGGAAAGGTGCCCTCCTGGTAGCGAAAGGCAACAGAGTCGACGGTGCAAGCCACCGGAGCCTGTCCGACACCGGCGGCCGTACTGGGTCCTGCCAAGTGGTGAAGCCTTCGAAATGGCTGCACAAGGGCGTAGCGATCAAGCAGGGCGCGGGCGGCCTCCAGCCAATCGGGGCGAGCAAAAACCACGTCGCAGTCGACCCACGCCACCGTGTCGCAATCCCGAGGCAAGCTCTCCAACGCGATGTTGAGCAGCCGTTCCTTTTGCCACAGTTCGGCATCCCCGCAAACCCGGATCAGGAGGTCGGCATCGGCCGGGCCAAGGTCGAAGGCGCCATCGCGAGACAGCTCCACGGTTGCCAGGGGAACGGTCAGCCGCTTTCGGAACTCGCGATAGGTCTGGAGGCGGCGTTTCAAGCCCGGCGGGTCGTCATGAGTGAAGTAAGACGTAATCGCCCAGGCTCGGCTGTTATCGGCCACACTCCGGGCGGAACAAGATTTCGCGGCCCAATGCCGATTAGTAGTAGGAACCATGTCGAACAGTCGGCCTCACCAGACTCCTCCGGCAGGCAAGGCCCTCCTCCTAGGGTCGACCTCAAACATGATCGCATGTTTTTGCTTCTTTGTCTTCAAGTTTTTTCAGGCTGATTCCCATTGCGGGACCGCGGCAAGATTGAGAGTGGACACCGAGTTACGGAGTGGATATCTGACCCGCGCATCCGGAATTCTGGTCCCAAACCGACTGATTCGGCAACGAACGGCAGATCAGCGTCGTCTCTATAAGAGAAGGGGGGCGAGATCACGCACTAAAGAAACAGAGGCAGGACAAGATGAAACAGTGGAACCCGGTAAATATCCTGACCAAGCCGGTCGCCGAGCAGATCGCTCGATGCGCGGCTGAAGGACGGCTGTTACGGAGCGTCTTTGGTCCCCAGGGCTGCCGTTTGGAAGCGGTGGCCGAAGGCTTGAATCCGATCATGTTGTTATGGGAGCGCTCGCTGGAGCGTTTCGCCGAGAAGCGCAGTGCAGCGTTGGTGGAATGGTCACGCTGCCGGCGAATGTTACGGATGGAAAAAGACCCGGCGCTAAGCAGCGCTTCCAGCAGTTGACTCTCGGAACAGAGCCTAATAGGATCCGGACAGAATGACGCCGCGAATCCTGTCCGGGTACCTGCTCCTGGCGGCGTGGGCGTGCATCGCGCAGTCGCCGCCGCTCCCGGCATCTCGCGCTCAATCATCACCGCCCCAAAACTCCACATCCCCTGCAAGGCCCTCGCCAGCAAAGAGTTCCGAGTCGCCCGCAGCGCCGCGAGATGATTCGGTCCGGCCGCCGAAACCCCTGCCAACCTACGCCAACATCCCCTACGGATCCCATCCACGGCAGGTGCTCGAC
>CAYLSS010000918.1:0-2504 GCA_964385765.1 uncultured Solibacteraceae bacterium | reverse complement strand
TCATAGGCCAGGAAGGCGACAAAGCGGCCGGGCTTGTTATGCGCGGCGGCGAGTTTCTGCACCCGCGGCCACGCTTCCCGGGTCACCTTAAAACCGTTAACCCACTTCATATGGGCGTCATTCGGCATTTCGGGCATGTCGTGCCACTGGGCGTGGGGGGTAAAGGCAAGGAAGTCCAGGTGCTCGCGGGCGACGTCGTAGGTGCGCTCGAGGGAGCCCTTCGCATAACCGACAGCGTTGTGATTATGGAGGTCGCCCCAGAAGAGACTGTACTCCCCCTCCCCTTCGGCGGCGCGGGCTCCAGGATCGAATGCCGGCAACAGGGCGGCGCTGCCAATCCCCTGCAGCCATCGGCGGCGACTTGATAGGTCCATTTGTGAGCTATTCTAGCGGATTCGATAGCGGGGCCGCCGCGCATGAGTATAATGGGCGGGTCTTTGGAGGCGTTGGCATGATGCACAAATGGATAGTCCCGATGATTGGGTTGGCCCTGGCGGCGGCTGGATGCAGCTCTGAATCCGCTGAGGAAGATCAAGAGTTGAAGTACGGCATTGCGGTCCAATCGGGGCCCATGGACGAGATCCTGCTGAAGGACTACGAACCGGCCTCGTCGCTGGTGGTGCCGGAGACGCAGGTCGAGCGGGCGCGATTTCCGGTCATCGACATCCACACGCATACGAGCATGAGCCGAATCAAAACCCCGGCGGACGTCGACGCCTGGGTGGCGACGATGGACGAGGTCGGAGTCGAGCGAACGGTCGTCTTCACCGGAGCGGTCGGAGACGAGTTCGACCGGCAGGCGGAGATGTACTTGAGCAGGCATCCGGATCGGTTTCAGGTCTGGTGCGACTTGCTGACCGAGGACATTGACGCTCCCGACTATCCGGAGCGGGCGGCCGCCGAACTGGAGCGCTGCTACCGCGCCGGCGCCCGCGGGCTCGGCGAGATCTCCGACAAGGGCTGGGGACTCCAGGGTGGCGAGATTCCGCGAGACCAGCGCCTGCACTTCGATGACCCTCGGCTGAAGACAGTCTGGGACAAGTGCGCGGAACTCGGTATTCCGGTGAATTTCCATGTGGCCGACCATCCGTCATGCTGGCAGCCGCTCGGCCCCAACCAGGAGCGCTCGCCGGACTTCCAGCATTTCAATATGACGGACAAAGACGTCCCCTCCTACGAGGAGTTGCTGGCTATGCGCGACCGGATGCTCGCAGCGAACCCGGCAACCCTGTTCATCGCCTGCCACTTCAGCAATCAAGGCAATGACCTGGCTTCCCTGAGCGAAGCGCTGGACCGGTTCCCGAATCTTTATCTCGATGTGTCCGCGCGCGACTACGAACTCGGCCGCCAACCACGGACCGCCGCCCGGTTCCTGGCCAAATACTCCGACCGCATCATGTTCGGGACCGATATGGGCGCCAGCGCAGAGATGTATCGCGGCTGGTGGCGGCTGCTCGAAACCGCCGATGAGTATATCCCCGGCCGCGTCTGGTGGCCGTACTACGGGCTCGACCTGCCTGACTCGACCCTGGAACCGCTTTACCGCGGTACGGCGTTGCGGGTTTTGAAATGGGATTGACAGGCGGCGCAGGCACGGCCGCGCGATGATCCTTACCTCCATCGATCAAAGATCCACGGGCTAGTAGAGGGGCGGCTCTCCCGGCGGACGCGTCTTCCAACGGCGGTGGATCCACAGCCACTGGTCAGGGTACTCGCGAATCAGCTCTTCGAGCCGCCGATGGAGGCGCTGTGTGTCGACTAGCGGATCCCCTGTCATTTCGACCGGAGGAAAGAAGCGCAGCACATAGCGCTGTTCTTGCTCCGACCACAGGGCAAAGCCCGGAATCACCGCCGCGCCGGTGCGGGCGGCCAGTTTCACGAATCCAGCGTGAGCGCAAGCCTTACGGCCAAAGAAATCGATGAAGACGCCCTGCTCGGCGCTCGTATTCTGGTCGATCAGAATGCCGACCGCTCGATTCGCGGAAAGAGCGCGCAGAATCCCCCGGGCCAGTTCGGTTTTCCCGATGACGTGATTGCCGGACATCGCGCGACGGCGGGCCACGAAGTCATCGATGAGCGGATTGTCCAGCGGGCGCACGACGATGTGCATCGGGTCAGCCATCAGCGCGTGAGCATACGCGCTCAGCTCCCAATTGCCGAGATGAGCAGTAGCAAAGAGCACTCCCCTGCCCCGGCGCAGGGCGGCCTCGAAATGCTCGAACCCGTCATAGCGAATCCAGCTTCCGACATTGTCCTGATTGATGAGCGGGAAACGGGAGGTCACAGCCACAATTCGGCCGATGGAGCTGAAGACCCCGTCGATGATCTTTTCCCGTTCAGGCTCGGCCAGTTCGGGATACGCGAAAGCGAGGTTACGGCGGGCGGTTCGCCGGAGCCTCGGAATGGCTCGATCCAGCAGTCCCGCGTAGACACGTCCCAGTCCGATTGCCAGCCGCCGCGGCGTCCAGCGCGTTGATCGTGATCAGGCTGACGATCGCCGACCG
>CAYLSS010000917.1:0-2506 GCA_964385765.1 uncultured Solibacteraceae bacterium | reverse complement strand
GAAGTGCTTCAGCGCCGTCTCCAGGTCTCCGGCCTCCAATGCCTGGTCTCCCAGCCGCTGGTTCACTTCCACCCAGGCATGGTGGATCCCGTACTTCCCTTCCCATACATGGAAATGGTGATTCCGCAGGATGTCGTAGGAAGCCCTGAGACGTTCCGTTCGGCCGGCTTCCAGGCGAAGATCGATCAGCCTTTGTATGAGGTCGTCACGCTTGTTGACTACATCCATCCGCTCCTCGAGCAGAGCGAGACGTTTCGCGGGAGAAACATCGAGTGCCTCGGCAACCTCGTCATACTCGAGCAGGATTCGAGCATCGTCGGGCGCCAGGCGCAAGGCGCGTTCGTAGGTTTCAAGCGCCGCGTCGAGATCCTTCTTGAAGTAGCGCTGGCCATAAGCCACGTTACGCCATGCCGGAGCCAAAGTTGGATCCAGCCTGGCCGCCTCTTGCCAATGGCTGAAGCCCTCCCCGCGCTGCTTCATCGCGTACTGCAGGTTGCCCAGAAACAGATGCGCGTGGGCGTCCCGCGGATTGGCCTCGATCGCCGTCTCGAGCGCGTCCACGGCCTCCAGCCGGTGCGGGTTGACTCTGAGCACCGGACCGCGGGCCGCCCGTGCGCGATACCTGGCCGCTGACTCAGCGTCGCCGGCCTGCTCGCAGTAGAACGCGCGGAAGTAGTGCACCATCGGATCGACCGACCCTTCCTCCTTGCCCTTGGCGTACTCCGCAAGCACCGCGTCGGCGTCATGGAACATGCCCGCCGAACCATACGAGACCGCCAGCTCAATGTAGTTCTGGCCGGAGTCCCGCAGATAGCCGGTCCAGGTCTTCGACCATTCATTCACCGGCTTGCCGGCACTCTTCAGACTGAGCAGCCGCTCGCGTCCGCCCATGAAGTGCATCGGATCCTCGCCGAGAGCCCGGTCCGCCGCCTTCAGAGCCTGCTCGTGAGCGCCCAGCCGGCGGAGGGCGGCGGCTTTCATCGCATGCAGATCGGCGAACCTTGCGTTTTGTGTCGCCGCTTCATCAAGCTTGGCGATCGCGTCATCGTACTCCCCGTCTCGCATATCGAGCAGTGCGAGGTTAAAGTACGCCGCCGAGAAGTAGTCATAGCTGTAAGTGGCACGGTAGAAGCTCTTGTATGCCTCCTCAAACTTCTCCAGCCCTTTGAACGCAAGACCCTTCCCGTAATAGATGCGAGAGTTGTCACTGTCCCGCACCAGGGCCTTATCAAAGTGCTCGATTGCGTCTTTCCACTTACCCTCCTTCAGCGCCAGGAAACCAACCTCCACGTTGGCCCTCGAGTCGTACTCGTCCCTTTGAAGAAGCTCCTCATAGTACTTGCGAGCCTCGCTCGTCCGGCGAAAGCGGTCGAGAAACTCGGCGGAATGAAACAGCTCATCCGCATTCATCTTCTTCGGATCGCCCGGTTCCTCGTGGCCCTCCGGCAGATCGATCGTCTTCGGGCGCTGCTGCTGGAGTTCGATAGCCAATTCGCCTTCAGCATCGTAGACCTGAAGATGGAGATCGTAGACAGTCAGCCCGGGGGCGGCATTCACCTCCACGGTGTACGGGCGATCCGGGGCGATCGTCGCCCTCTCGTCGTGGAGGATGGTGTTGCTGCGGGCGTCCTTCAAGACCACACGGTGCCGCTCGGCCACTCCGGTCGCGTAGACACCGGCGAAAGCGACACCGTCATCGATGACATCCGTATTGACCGCGAAGTCGCGGCTGGCGTTCTTGAAGCCGCGGATGTCGCGCACCGGATACCAATAGTCTTGAGCTCTCTTGACCTCGTACGGCGCCATCCAGTGATAGTCCGGTTGGTTGTCGCTCCAGGCTCCCGCCTGCGGCTCGAAGTAGGCGCCCCCGCCGTCGGAGAGGATATCCTCCCAAATGCGGCCCGAGGGTCCGGAGCCCCAGGTCCAAAGCTTCTTGCCAGGCATGATGTGCACGTTGGCGAAGTGGACCATCCCGCCATGCGCCTTGTGATCGTAGGTGCCGAACCACTCCGAGGGGTTGTTGAAGGCGAAGAAGCTGCTGGCGTTGGGAACGTTCTTCCACCAGGTCAGATCGACTCCCTCATGAATCGGCCAGTTCCAGAACTCGTGCTTTCCGTGACCCGTCACCACGTCCCCCGGGTACTGCGCCTGCGACCATTCATTGGCATGCGTCGCCGAGGTCGCCCAGAACATGAACGAGTGCTTCTGGCTCCTCGGATTAATGAAGACGTAGTCGCAACGGAGATAGCTGTGGCCCGGGTACAGGGTCAGACCCACCAGCCACCGCATCCGGAAGATCGGCTCCGTTTCGCCCACCCACACCGTCGCGCTTCCGTCGCCGTTCTGCACGATGCGATGGTCTACCGGCTGAAAACCGGACGGCCTGTGGCCGTGCGGGAAGTTCCACTCGATTCCACCCGAAATCCACGCGCCCGTCATCCCGACCAGACCGGGCTTGATCGTCTTCTGCCAGTACAGCCAGACATAATCGTTCGTCTTGTCCAGC
>CAYLSS010000916.1:1716-2539 GCA_964385765.1 uncultured Solibacteraceae bacterium | reverse complement strand
GCCATCGCCAGGATCAACGAGGCCATCGAGGCCGGTCGGGTGAAGCACGAAGACGGCTCCCCGGTGAAGGAACCTCTTGAAGAAGCACTCGTGACCACCGATAATCAACGGCTCTACGCGATCAAAGACAGCATCCCAATCATGCTCATCGATGAGTCGATTCCTACGGCTCAACTTGGTGAAGGGGTGCTTGCCGCGCTCTCCCAAGACTGATCAGACCACAGTCATTTCGATCGGCCAATAAATATTTCAGATCTGTTTCTCCTGGAACTGTGTATAATACCGACGGAGGACACGATGAGAATCGGGGCGTATCAATTTGGCTCCGTCACCATCAACGGCGAGACCTATCACACAGATATCGTGATTGATGGCGAGATGGTTCGGAAGCGAGTCAAGGGGCCGTCGAAAAAGTATCGAGAAAAGTTTGGACACATTCCGCTGACCGCGGAAGAGGAGATTCCGTGGGATTGCCGGCAACTGATTGTGGGCACGGGGCAGATGGGACAACTTCCCATTGTCGACGGATTTGTCGATGAGGCGGCCCGCCGCCAGGTAAAGCTGCTCCCAATGCGCACGCAGGATGCGATCAAGGCTCTCAAGGAACGTCCCGCTGAGACCAATGCGGTGCTGCACTTGACCTGCTAAAGGGATAACCCGGCGGCGGCGCTGAGTGGGTGCTCAAGCGTAGTGCGAATCTCTTAGCCGGGAGGGCGAGGCGCGATCCGAAGGTGCGGGACCGCGCCAGCGAATCACTATGGGCGCGGGCGGGGAGTCGCGTCGCCCTCTGTCATCCCCATGCACCAGCGGATCGCTTCCAGGA
>CAYLSS010000916.1:0-1706 GCA_964385765.1 uncultured Solibacteraceae bacterium | reverse complement strand
AACATCTTCTGGATATCGGGACGGTTCCAGGCGCTCTCGACGTGGCCGAAGCTCGTGTAGAACACCCGGCCCTTGCCATATTCCCGCACCCAGGTCACGGCGAAGTCCTTGTCGTCCCGCTTGATTCCCTTCACGCCCATGTCAAGCTTCGTCTCATCGAGCCGCATGAGCACTCGTACCCTGTCGCGCGAGAACGCCTTCGCCTGGTAGATCTCGTCGTAGATTGTGAACTGTTCCGGGAAGTGCTCCGTTGCCGGAAATTCGCGGTCTTCCACGATGATGGGCGCTTCGAAAGTACCCCAGGGATGGCCGTCGAAGTAACCGCCAACCAATTCGCCATATTCAGGCCAATCATAGAAAGTGTCATTGGCGGAGTGGACAGCGATGAATCCCTTACCATCCTCCTCAATAAACGAGAGGAAGTCGGCCTTCTGTTGTTCGTCCATGTTCAGTTCGCCGGAGGTGTAGAAGAGGATTGCATCAAAAAAGTCGAGATTCTTTGCATTCTTTTTGAGCTTCTTCTTGGTGATCAGCTCCGTGTCGGTGCGAATGTAGGTGTCATACAGACCGGACTCCTGGCCGATCTTCCAGATGGTGGCCAGCCCATGTGAAGCGGCATCGTGCTGGAAGCCCTCGACCGCGCCGATGGCGAGCAGCTTCTTTTTCTTCTCGGGCTGCTGCTGGGCGGACGACGATGGCGCCACAGCCAGGGTCAAGGCAGCTACCAATCCAAACCGAATCCATTTCATAGATATCTCCAAAGGTACAAATCAACTGGCACAATCATACACAGATCGGATGAGAGGCCGCATGAGACCTGCGCCTTTCAGAACCGGCGGACTCGGCGCAGAGTGAACTGTTCCGGATGGACTTCGGCATCGCACAAGCGCTGCCAGGCATCCGTCACGTGAATCAACTTCCCGCTGATGTGATTGGATCGCTCCGAGGCGAGAAAGAGGGCCAGCTCAATCTGCTGATCGGGTGGGGTCCCCCCGGTCATTCGAACCTGCATTGCCTCGGCGAGGTCCTTCTCGCCGGCCTGTGGTCCCGATTTCAGGATCTCGTCGGTCATGTGCGTATACGTCGGACCGGGACCAATGCAGTTGACCTGGATGTTATTCTCCAGCACCTCTTCGGCGATTGTTTCCACCAACCGCACGACTCCGGCCTTCGAGGCCGCATAGGCGGAGAAATTGGGACGCGCTCGCATGGAACCGCCGCCTCCTAAAACGAGTATCTTTCCCGAGCGGCGATCCACCATGCCCGGTAAGACAGCCCGACACGCGTTGAGCACTCCGATCAGGTTCGTTTCGATCGCACTGGCCCAAGCCTTGGGAGAAATCTTCCAAACGGGACCGATTGGGCCCGGCACGCCTGCCGCGCATACCAGCACGTCGACCTCGCCGAAGTGGGCGCGCATGCGGTCCACCGCGGTCCGGACCTCTTTGTAGCTGCAGACATCTCCACGCAGCCGCAATGCGAAGCCTCCGGCGTGCTCGATTTCCAGTTGAGTCAGCTCCAACTCCGCTTTGCTCCGCGCGAACAATCCTACCCTGGCTCCATCTCTGGCAAAACCAAGGGCCAGGCGCTTGCCGATTCCGCGCCCGGCACCGGTAATGAGGACGTTCTTCTTCTGGACGAGTGGCACCCGGCTACACCCTTCCTATAAATGCAGCATGAGCCAGTCGCTCGTCAACCGGCCCCTC
>CAYLSS010000915.1:0-2540 GCA_964385765.1 uncultured Solibacteraceae bacterium | reverse complement strand
CCCCTGCCCATAAAGATAATCCGTTCCTGATCAACTAGATGTGGCCAATCCAGCGCCGCTGGACGATATCCCCGGCAACCCCCGTGAGACCCTAATAACAAGGATGTCGCCGCTGAAGTCGCACCGGAGCGTGACAAAGCACCGCGTCGGCTCCCGGAGCGAAAAGCACATGACAAATCGGATGACTACGAATCAAACCCGTCTTGCAGCGGACTACGAAACAAACCCAGTTGGAGCTCACCCCGAATCAGCTCCACCCTGGAACTACGAAACGAACCCATTTGCTCACCCCGAATCAGCTCCACCCTCGAAACTACGAAACGAACCCATTTGGGGGCAAAAGAGACGAAGAATGAATAGGTTAGACGTACGCCGGCGCGCCTTTCGGCGACCGCCATCGACTCGGATGAATGCTCACCCCGTTTCATCCAGGCTCGCCGGCAAATGCGGTCTGCTATACTATCGGTTTCATGGTCCACCGGTTCGTCACAACTCATCGGCTCCATCACCATCACGGTCATGCTGTGCCGCGACGGGCCGCTTTCTAACGTTCTCCTGTAGGAATTTGAACAAGCAGCCCGCCGCAGATGCCGGCGGGCTTTTTCTTCGTTGGCTACCAAATCATGCAACTTGATTTCAACAAACTGGACGGCCTCATTCCGGCCGTCATTCAAGACCAAAAGACCGGACGCGTCTTAATGGTCGGCTTCATGAATGAAGCTGCATTTCGAAAGACCGTGGAGACAGGCTATGCCACCTTCTACAGCAGGTCCCGAAACAAGCTTTGGACCAAGGGAGAAACCTCCGGCCACAGAATCGCGGTCAAGGAGATTCAGACCGATTGCGATCGGGACTGCGTCGTGATCCTGGCCGAGGCGCATGGACCGGGCGTTTGTCATGAAGGCTACGCGAGCTGCTTCTTTCGCACGCTGCGCGAAGGCTCGTGGCAGAAGAACGCGGAACCGACTTTCGACCCGAACTCGGTCTACGGAGGCAAGTCGTGATTCTCAAGCTCGGGATTCCGAAGGGTTCCTTGCAGGATGCCACGGTCGACCTGTTCCGGCGGGCGGGTTTCAACATCAGCATTTCAAGTCGCTCGTATTTTCCGGGCATCGACGATCCGGAGATCGAGTGCATGCTGATTCGCGCCCAGGAGATGGCGCGCTATGTCGAGGACGGCGTTCTGGACGCCGGTCTCACCGGCCTGGATTGGGTCCACGAGAACGACGCCGATATCGTCACCGTGGCCGATCTCATCTACGCGAAGCAAAGTTTCGGCAAGGTCCGCTGGGTGCTGGCTGTGCCGGAGTCGTCGCCCGTCCGGTCAGTCAAGGACCTCGAGGGCAAGATCGTCGCCACCGAGCTGGTCGGTGCCACCAAGCGCTACTTGGCCGAAAACGGGGTGAACGCGAAAGTCGAGTTCTCGTGGGGCGCGACCGAGGTCAAGCCGCCGGTGCTGGCGGATGCAATCGTCGAGGTCACCGAGACAGGGTCGTCGCTGCGCGCGAACAAGCTGCGGATCGTGGAGACAGTGCTCGAATCCAACACCCAGTTGATCGCGAACAAGGAGTCCTGGGCCGATGCGCCGAAGCGCCAGAAGCTCGAGGATATCAGGATGCTTCTCACCGGGGCCATCAATGCTCTCGGCAAGGTCGGCCTGATGCTGAACGTCGAGAAACACAACCTGAAGAAGGTGCTCGATGTGCTGCCCGCTCTGAAAAAACCGACCATCTCGAATCTCAGTGATGAGCAGTGGGTGGCGGTCCACACAATCCTGGAGGAATCGACTGTCCGTACCATCATTCCGCGGCTGAAAGATGCCGGCGGCCAGGATATCGTCGAGTACCCGCTAAATAAGATAGTGCCTTGATCAAAACCACGCGAGGAGCAGCACAGCGATGATTCGCATTGTCGATTCCAAGGACGTTGGCCGGATTCTGAAGCGCCGGGCCGCCCGGATGGCCGGGGCCGAGGACACGGTCCGCCCCATCCTCGAGGCAGTGCGCAAACGGGGTGACAAAGCTCTCGTCGAATACGGACGCCATTTCGACGGGCTCGAGCGGAAGAGCGTGGCGGTGCCGGAGCGGGAGTTGTCGGCGGCCCGGAAGCGGCTGCCGCCCGAGTTCCGGTCCGCTGTAAACGAGGCTTCGAAGAACATTCGCGAGTTTGCCAGGCTGCAACTCCCCGATGCAAAGTCCGTAACCGTCGCGCCCGGACTTCGGCTCGGCCAGGTGGTCCGTCCGCTCGACACCGTGGCCGCGTACATTCCCGGAGGACGATACCCGCTGCCGTCCACGCTGATGATGAGCGTGATTCCGGCACAGGTGGCAGGTGTCCCCGCCGTGTGCGCGTGCTCACCGCGGCCGGTGAACGAAGTGCTCGGCACGGCGGCGATCCTGGGAGTGACTCATTTCTTCGAAATGGGCGGAGCGCACGCCATCGCCGGCTTCGCTTACGGGACGCGCACCGTACCGCGAGCCGACCGAATTGTCGGACCGGGCAACATCTATGTCGCCGCGGCCAAGAAACTGCTCGCCGGC
>CAYLSS010000914.1:0-2546 GCA_964385765.1 uncultured Solibacteraceae bacterium | reverse complement strand
GCCGAGATTGTCCTAGAGCCGGCGGAGCCGAGACCTCCGGAGGAGCCGGAGACAAAGGCGCGACGAAAGACCGGCGGGCGGGTTGCGCTCGGCCGGTTGCGGTCGAAGAACTCATTCTGTCCGGCGAAGCGCTCTTCACGATAGCGCCACATGCGCGCCACCAGCTTCGGGAGGTAGTCGCGCTGGTCCTTATCTCCGAGCGGGCTGCCGCTCTCATCGCCCGGGGGAAGGACGGTGAAGTCGCTCATCCAGCCTCCTCTTCAGGCTCGGTATAGTGGGTTTCACTCAGCTCCCGCAGCCGCTCGGCCGCCGACTCGGCCGTGATGTCCCGCTGCGGATAGGCGAGCAACTCGTAGCCGACCATGAACTTCTTCACGGTCGCCGATCGCAGCAAGGGCGGGTAGAAGTGCACGTGGAAGTACCATTCGCGATACTCCTGCCCGTCCACCGGGCGCTGGTGGAAACCCATCGAGTACGGGAAGGAGACCAGGAAGAGATTGTCGTATCGAGTGGTCATCCGCTTGAGGATGTCCGCAAAAGAGTCGCGCTCGGACGACGTTAATTCGTCGATGCCGGTGACGTGGCGCTTCGGCAAGAACATCGTCTCAAATGGCCATACGGCCCAAAAAGGAACGAGTGCAACAAAGTGGGCGTTTTCGGCGACCACCCGTTCGCCGGCTTCCAGTTCGAGTTCGACGTACTCCGAGAGGAGCGGCCGGTTGCGGCGGCCAAGCCACGCCGACTGCGAGGCGGTTTCCTTGCCAATCTCGTTGGGAATCGACGAATTGCACCAGATTTGGCAATGCGGATGCGGATTGCTGCAGCCCATCATGGCGCCGCGGTTCTCGAAGATCTGCACGTAGTTCACGAAAGGGTTCGCCGCCAGCTCGAGAAACTGATGAACCCAGACATCGATCACTTTTCGGATCTCCACGCGATCCATCCGGGCAAGCGTCAGATCATGCCGCGGCGAGAAACACATCACTCGGCAGACGCCGGGCTCGCTCTCGGCAATCAACAGGTCACTCCGGTTCATGCCCGCCACCGGCGTGTCCGGCAACAAGGCGGCGAAGTCATTGTCGAACACAAACGTCGATTCGTAATCCGGGTTCTCGTTTCCCCCCGCCCGTTTGTTGCCGGGACACAGGTAGCACCCTGGATCATAGGGCGGAAGCTTCTCCTGCGCCGGTTTTTCCACCTGTCCCTGCCAAGGGCGCTTTGTCCGGTGGGGTGAAACGAGGACCCATTCGCTGGTCAGTGGATTGAAGCGGCGATGTGGATGTGTTGTCAGATCGAGCATACAGTTTCCGGTTCCTGGAAGAGCCCACCTCGACTGGAGGACCTCCTATGATACTGCCGCAAATCTGTGGGTCGTACTGACATTGTGGCGGTCAGCAGCTCACAGCCCGGTGCTCGACGGCAGACTCCTCGGCGGCAATGGTGACGTCGGTGATGCGAAAAACGTCTTCAACCGGGATCGCATGGGGCTTGCCGAGGTAGATCGATTCGATGAAATCGACGAAAAGCGAGCGGTCTGCGGGCAAGTTTTCAAGCCGGCGGGGACCGCCAGAGGACGAGATTACCGTAACGCCCGTGGCTTCTAGGTATTCGGCCACTCCCTTGGTTCCGGCGAGCCGTAATCTGGCGTCACCGTGAGTGGAGGCCGTTGATGGGCGCAGATAGTCCATCCGTAACGTCGCGATCCCGGTGTTGTCGAGCCGGAAAAGGCTGCCGGTCACGTTCTCCATATCGCCGATCTCGGGGAAGCCGATGTGGGTCTTATAGGAGAAGACCTCGGTGTACTCCCGGCCGGAGACCCAGCGCATCAGGTCGATCATATGGATGCCGATCCAGGGAATCGTGCCCCCATAGGTCTCCCGGTTGCGCATCCAGGCCGGCCTCTGCCCAGCTTTATAGGACTTTTGGGATGAGGCCTGGCAGACCTCGCCGATCTCACCGGCGGCCACCACCTCTTTGAGGGCCAGATAAGGTCCGGCGAATCGCATTGGAAGCAGCATTGTCAGCCGGAGGTCCCGACCTCCGAGTGTTTGGCGGATCCG
Organism: uncultured Solibacteraceae bacterium; assembly: GCA_964385765.1. Classification (GTDB taxonomy): domain Bacteria; phylum Acidobacteriota; class Terriglobia; order Bryobacterales; family Bryobacteraceae; genus CAWELS01. The sequence goes on along the minus strand of CAYLSS010000914.1, from coordinate 486 downwards.
TTCGAGATCCGGACGCGTGAGCGCGAGCGGCTTCTCGGCGGCCACGTGCAATCCGCGGTCGAGGCACGCGAGAACCGCAGCGGCGCGTGTTCCATTTGGCGTGCAGACTCCAGCTACGTCGATATTCTCGGCTGCCAGCATTTTCCGATAGTCCTGGTAGCGACGGGCCCCGCGATACGGCTCCCCGCGGCCGAAGCGCTCGAGCGCCTCCGGATCAGGGTCGGCCACGGCTACCAGTTCGACATCCGGCAGCCGGGGCAGGGGCCGGAGGACCTCGCCGGTATGGCCGGCGAAGCCGATCAGCGCGAGACGAACTCGCCGGGGCAAACGGACCGTTGGGGCCGGCCTCTGCGCGGCAAGCGCCGGGGCAGCGGCGATCAACTGGCGGCGGGTGAGACTGGTGACCATGGAACGATTATGTCGCGGTTCCAGCGCTCATGCCCGCCTGTGCTGCATTCGCCTATCGGAAGACGACCGCCAGCCTGA
>CAYLSS010000913.1:0-2547 GCA_964385765.1 uncultured Solibacteraceae bacterium | reverse complement strand
TACTTCGCATCAAAGGTCATGTTCAGGCACTCGGGGGCAACCTCGAGGCGGCGGCGGATTTCTTCAAACGGGCGCTCGAGGTCTCACCATCGAGCCGTGAAGCAGTGCTTTCGCTGGTCAGGGCGCTCATGCAGGCTGGCCGACTGGAGGAAGCCGAGGATGTGGCCGCTGGAGAGATCGAGAAAGATCCGGCCTTCGGGCCAATGTACGACCGGCTGTATTTGATCTACCTGAGACAGGGCCGCGAAGAAGACGCCGATGAATTGATCCTTCAGAAATCGGAGGCGAATCCGGACCGGCCCGAATATCGCCTGGAGTTGGCCGCGCACTACCACCGGATCGCCGCCAACGACAAACGTGACGCGCTCCTGAAGGAGATCGAAACGGCGGCCGCCGGCAACGCCCCGCTGCTCGGTCAGATCGGTGACTTCTACGAGCGGATTAACAACTTTGCTGTGGCAACCAGAATGCATCGAATAGCTGCCGACACGGTGGCTGCGGACAAGTCGATGGGCGAGGAAGAAGAAATCTACTACCGCCTTCGAGTTGCCGAAATCATGGCATCGTCCAGGCGGGGCGGCGAGGCGCTCGGGGTGGTCGAAGAGATCCTCGCTCTTGACCCGGAAAACCCCTACGCAGTCGCGCTCCGGGGCGCGATTCGACTCCACGGCGGCGATCTTCAGAACGTCGAGGAAGCAATCAGTGAGTTGGAGAGCGTTCTCGCCAAGATGCCGGATAACGCCGTGCTTCGCTACAACCTGGGTCTCGCCTACCTGTCCATCAATGATGCAGATAAGGCGACTGTGCAGTTTCAGGAAGCCGCTGCCAGCCTCTCGAACTATCAGGCGCCTCGCTACCAACTTGGACGGATCTATCTCGCCAAGGACCAGCCGGCCATGGCGGCCCAACTTGCCGATGAAGTGCTCGAGATCAACCCGCGCAGCGTCCGGGGGCGCTTGCTGAGAGCCGAGGCTGCCATCCGCATGCAGGAACTGAACCAGGCCCGGGCCTATGTGGAATCCGTCCTGAAGGAGACCCCAACCCATCCGGATGCGCAGTATGTTTTGGCTTCTCTTAATGTCATGGAGAGGCGGTGGGACGAGGCGGAGAGGATCCTGCGCCGACTCTACGAGAGCTCGCCTCAGGATTCACGAGGGATTCGCGGTCTCATCTCGCTATACGTCGCCCAAGGCCGGCCCGAGCGAGCGCAGGCAATGCTCGAAGGTGAACTCGCCAGAAATCCGGAATCGGCCCAGCTCAGATTGGTCTCCGCTCAGGTCGCCATGGAAGCGGAGGACTACAAAACCGCCATCCAACACTACGGGAAACTACTTGACGACGAACCCGCCCAAACCAGGATCCACACCGCCATTGCGCTTGCGTTCTACCATGAGAATAACTTGGATCGCGCCGAAGACCATTTGCGCGAAGCAACTAGGCTGCAGCCCGGCAACTGGCAAGCCACACTGCGCCTGTCGATGCTGCTGGGGGAACGTGGAAAGTTCGAGGAAGCGCACGGCCTGCTAGAGGATGTGCTAAGAAAGGCGCCGAACAATCCTATCGCGCTCAACAATATGGCCTACATCCTGGCGGACTCGCCGTCGACGCTCGATACGGCGCAGACGCTGGCCGAGCGAGCCGTCAGCCGGGCGCCGAATAACGGCACCATCTCGGAAACGCTCGGCTGGATCTACGTCAGGAAGAATCTCTTCGATAACGCCATCTCAATTTACGACGATCTCATCCGCCGCTTTCCCGACAATCCGAAGTGGCGCTACCGCTTTGCGATGGCCCTGGTGCAAAAAGGTGATCGCGTCCGGGCACGACAAGAACTCCAGGAGGCCCTGGTGCGCCGGCCCCCGCTGGACCTGGAGGAGAAGATCCGGGACCTTCTTTCTCAGGTCGGATCCTAGCCGGGACATCAGCCTGACCGGGTCCGTAAACGAACGATCGATTCGATGTGATAGGTCTCGGGAAAGAGGTCGATCAGCGCCATCGAGTCGATCTGATAGCCGCCCGCGGTGAGGCCCGCCAGATCGCGCCCAAGAGTGGCGGGATCGCAGGAAACGATCGTAAGACGCGGGGCCTGAAGACGGACCAACTCGGCGACCACCGGCTGTCCCAGACCGCTCCTAGGGGGATCAGCGACGATGAAATCGGGCGCCGCGCCGGCGGCCAGCGACCCCAGATACGGATGGGTCTTCTGGTGTACGACCTTCACGTTCAGAGCAGCCCTTGTTGCGTTGTAGCCGAGGTCCTCCGTCGCGCCGCGGCCTGACTCGACCGCAGTCACTTCGCCGAATCGCCGGGCGAGGGGAAGAGAATAGAGCCCCACGCCGGCGTACAGGTCCAATGCGCGCCGGCCGATGGCGCCCTCGAGCGCCGCATCGACCAGTTGGTCGGCCAGAAAGCGGTTCACCTGGAAAAACGAGCGCCCGCCGACGCGAAACAACTCACCGGCCGCGGCGTAATCGATCGCGCCGGATGCGTAGCTCGGAATCGCTTTCTTGCACCAATCGAAAAAGGTTCGGGCCACCCGCTTGCCGC
>CAYLSS010000912.1:0-2563 GCA_964385765.1 uncultured Solibacteraceae bacterium | reverse complement strand
CCGGCAGGTTTCGTCCAATGTCGGACGGCTTGCACAGCAGTACTCGCTTTCGCGCAGAATTGCCGTTCTATCCGGACACTGCGATAAGCGGCCGGCAGTTCCGACACGGCGGGATGCGGAAGTGCCCGGGAAAGGGATAGAAGACCGGATGCGAACTGGCGGCGATGGAAGCGGCCGGCCGGGCCGGCCGTCTTGTGCGCTAGTCGGGCAGTGGAGCGCTTACGTGGTCATGGATCGGCTGGCGCTCGTTGTTGTCTTCGGGACTCAAGCGGCGCTGGCGAGCGGTAAGCCGCTGCGCGCTTTCGTCGGCTTTGAACCGGAGGAAGAGCTTCTGCTCGCGATCGGCGGCTTCCTTGTTGCCGAGGCCGCGATAGGCCAGCATCAGTGTGTAGTGTGCCTGCAGGTCCTCCGGGTCGATGGCGAGCACCTTCTTGAGGGCGGCGACGGCTCCTTCATAATCGCGCATGCGGAAGCGGATGGACCCCATCTCGTTGAGCGCGACACGATCGCGCGGGTATTGACGGTGGACGCGCGCCAGCGACGCCAGGGCCGCATCGTAGTCGCCGTCGGCCTTGTGCGCCATCGCTTCGAAGAAGTGGACGCGCGCCAGACCGGGACCGAGCTCTTTGGCTTTCGCCAAGAACGGCTTCGCTTTCTCGATTTCTCCTTCGCGAATGAGCGCCCGACCGACGTTCAACCAGCCGTCGGGGTTTTGCGGATCGGCCTCGGTCGCCTTGCGGAACGCATATTCGGCTCCTTTCAAATCGCCTTGCAGGAGCATGCCGATGCCCCAGTCGTTCCAGCGCGACCAATCCTCGGCACGGATCATCTGGGTCCACTCCGTCCCGGTGTCGCCAATCTTCAGTAGGACCTCGTCGCTGGCAAGCTCGGTGATGGGCAGCTCGGGGATGCGGTCCCGGATCTTGCCCGCGACGTTGTCCGGGATTCCGCTTTCATCGAATGACCATGTCCGGCTCTCGTGATCGATATGGGACTCGCCTTCCACCGGCTGGCCGGCGTAGGAATACCTGGTATAGAAATGCGTAAACTTCCGGTGCAGCAGCCGTGCGGAAAGCCGGATGGGACCTTCCGCGTCCTCAGGGATGCGGACCCGGTAGTGGACCGCATCGGCCGCGCCCGGGGGGATGAGGCGGGCGTAGAGGATGCTCCGCATCTGCCAGGCGTTACGCTTGTTGACCGGGTTGCCCGCGCCGTCGAGCATATAGCTCTTGTAGAAGTGCGAGCCGGGGTCGATTTCACCGTTTTCGTCGACGGCGCCACTCCAGAAGATCGGCCGGCCGGCGGCGTCCTCGCCTTTCAGCTCCAGCCAGACGTCGAAGGCATCGACGGTACCGGTGGGGAAAAAGTGGCCGATGGTACGCGTCCGGACCACCACATCGACGCGAAGCGTGTCACCGGGCCGGAAGGTGGGTTTGGAGCAGTCAAGCGGCGCGGTGACGTCGCCGACCTCGCGGATGGTGACCTGGCCGGAATGTTGCGCTTCCTCACCCACGGCGAACGACGACATCAACTGCTGGCCTTCGCCGGCGCGCCGCACCATCTGCAGCCCGTCGTCCTGCACCGGAGCCGCGGCAAAGATGTCGACCGAGATGAAGCCCGATTCGAGGAACGCCTTGGTGACCGCCATCTGCTCGTCGTCCTGGTTGACATGCGGGAGCGCCGTGTTGGCGGCGGGGAAACGATGGTTGTGAATCAGTCCGTTCCGGGCCGCCGGGTCCTTGCCCGGAACCAAAGGCATGTGACAGCTCGCGCACTCGAGCGGTTTCTCGGGATAGTAGAAGCTCCGAGCTCCCTCGCCGGAGACGCCGCTCGCTTGCCAGTTGTCGTAGCTGTTGAAGCCGCGGACCCAGCGGTAATTGTTGACGGGCTTGTCGAGGTGAACCTTATGGCAGGACGAGCAAAATTCGCTCGTCTTCATGAAGGGCTTGAGAAAGGTGCGCCGGTGAGGGTCCGGGTCGATTCGCGTCAGGAAATCGGACAGCCCCTTGATCACGGCATTGTCGCTCGCTGCTAGTTCGTGAATGTCCAGATACTCCAGCGTGAAACCACCGTTCCCCATGGTCCCGTCGACGTGCACGATGGCGTGGCACGAAACGCAGCCGAGGCCGGCTTGGGCGGCTGGAGTGTCGATCTGCCCGGCGATCGGGTCATCCCATTTGCCGGCGAACAAGACGGCATGATCGTGGCAGCCGGCACACCATTTCGACGATTGGGTTTCGCCGCTTACCTCTTGCATGTGCTCGATTGACTTCCGATAGAACTGATTGTTGAATGAGGCGAAGTGGTGGGCCGAGGCATTCCACTGCTCGTAGATGTCTGTGTGACACTCGCCGCACTGCTTCGAGCTCAGGAAGAATTCGGTGGGAATGTAATCGCCGGTGGTCGTCTTGGCCGACGAAGGCCAGAAGAGCGATTCGGGTCCGCCGCCTTCTTCCTCCATCGAAAGAGGCGTGCCCCTGGGGTTGGCGATGAGCGCATCCGCCTCGGAGGGACGGTTCAGCAGCGCGATTCCCAGGATGATAACGACCGCGAAGGCCACCAC
>CAYLSS010000911.1:0-2565 GCA_964385765.1 uncultured Solibacteraceae bacterium | reverse complement strand
CATTTCAGCGAACCTTTGTCATCTCGCCAACATCAGCTACCGCGTTGGCCGCCGCGTCCATCTCGACCGGCGTGGCCGGAGCTTTACCAACGACTGGCAGGCCAATAAGCTGCTCACCCGCGATTACCGCGAGCCCTACGTGGTGTGACAGAAGCGCCACCATCAGCTTGTTGAGATCGTCGACGACCCGCTGATAGGATTTCGGAATTTTCTCTACCAGCCCTTGGCCCCGAGATCGTTGCGAAGCGAAGCCAGTCTGTCTTGTTGCAGTGAAGCCTCCAGAGCGGCAAGCGTGTCAGCGTAGATTTCCGGTGTGACCGACCGAAAAAGGACGACCGAAAAGGCGACCGAAATTCCAGCGACGATTCCCGCCTGACCTTATTGCGCCGTTAGCTGATCAAAGGCTCGTCGAGGGCTCGGAGGTCGGTGTTGGGGAGACCGAGGGGGTAGTCGGCACGGGTCGACTGGAGGGCTGCGAGGACGATCGCGACATGCTGCTGCCTGGGTTCCTCATAGAACCGCTTTGCCTCGCCGGGCAGCTTGGGTTTACCGTGGAGCGGCTTGTCAGAGACGCATAGCATGGTCGCGTTGGGAATTCTATAACGAAAGCCATTAGCGGCGACGGTGGCGGATTCCATATCGACGGCGACGGCGCGGCTGGCCTGGATGGCTGACAATGTGCCGCGAAGCGCGAGTTCCCAGTTGCGGTCCATGGTGGTGTATACGGTTCCCAGGCGGTAGGCCATTCCCTTCTCCTCGACGACGCGGGCGAGGTAGCGGTTGAGGAGGAAGCTGGGGGCGACGGGAACTCCGATCGGAAGCGCGTCGTCCAGTAAGCGGTCCGCGCGCAGGTAGCCCGAAGCGAGGACGAAGTCGCCGATCTCCTGGTGGTTACGTACGCCGGCACAATGGCCGATCATGACCATGGCGTCGGGCCGGAGCACGGCCACGTGGTCCGTGAGGTTCTTGGCGTTGGATGGGCCGACGCCGATATTCACGATCGAGAAGCCGGAGTTATCCGGCTCGCGGTGGTGGTAGGCCGGCATTTGAACATCGGGACGGGACGGGCGCCCCGACTCGGGGTAGATGGCGGCGAAGGCCTCCATGTGCATCGTGTAGTTTGTCAGCAGGATGTAGCGCTGGAAGTCGCACGCCGAGGTGCCGGTGTAGTGTTCGAGGCGTTCCACGGAGAGGTCGACGCGCTCGGGTCCGAAAAGAAAAAGCTTCTTTCGGGTGATGTCGAGCTCGCTTTCGTCGATCTTTTCGAGCAGGGTGGGAGAATTGAGCGCGATGCGCGGCCGGGACGGCTGGATTTCAATCGTCGCGCCCTGGCGGACGAGCTTGCCCAGTTCGCGGCGAAGGTACCAGCGATAGGCGACCGGGCGGGCGACCTTTCCCGAGATAACCGGGTTGTGCCTGGACCACGGGCGCTGAACGGTGATGCGGGGATAGCAGGCGCCCGCATAGATCTCTTCGAGACGGTCACAGGCGGCCGAGAGCTCGGCGTCGGTCGCTTCCGGGCGGAGCGTGAGTACGTCTGTCGCGTAGGACACTATCTTCATACTAACCGCCGCAGCCGAATTCTCCCGCCGGCCAACGCCCGTAGATGTAGAAGCAGAAATCCGGGATTTTTGGCCGCGCAGTCAATCTTCCTGGTATACACTGGCGGCTGCCATGCTACGCCGCAACTTTCTGCGCACCGCGCTTTCGCTCCCCGTCGCGGGAGCCTTCATGCCGCTTCGCCGGCTGGCTGCCGGCGAAGCGGGGCAGGTGAAGATCACCGGCGTCAAAATGAAGCCGGTCTCGAAGTTGTCACACACACTCATACGCATCGACACCGACGCCGGCGTGTCCGGCTACGGGGAATCCGGCGTCAGCGGTTCGATGATGAAAGCCTGGCTCGAACGCTATGGCCCGCTGCTGATGGGCGAAGACCCGCTGGCCATTGAATGGCACTTTCATCGGATGTCGACGCTGATGCATCCCTACATGGCCCGGATTCCAGCCCTCAGCGGCATCGATATGGCCCTGTGGGATCTCGCCGGACGGCTTGCCGAGCGCCCCGTCTACAGCCTGCTCGGCGGTCCCTTCCGCGACCGCGTCACGATGTTCATCAACAGCGCCCCGCGCGACATGCTCGACCGGACGGCGGTGGACGAATGGGCCGCCCGCATCAAAGAGCATCCGCAGGGTTTCCATGCGGTCAAGATGAACACCACCAGTCCGATCGGCCGTCCCGCCGGACGCTACACCACCGCCCTCACGGCCCGCGACCTGATGAAGATCCGGACCGCCTTCGAGAATGTCCGCAGCGCGCTGGGCGAAGAGTACGACATCATGGCCCATTGCCACAACGAATTCGACCTGCCCAGTTCCATCGGCGTGGCGCAGGCGGTGGAACCCGTCCGCCCGAAATGGCTCGAGGATCCGTTACCCGTACCTTTTTCCAACAGTTGGGTGGCGCTCAAACGCGAATGCCGAGTCCCCCTGCTGACCGGAGAGAAACTTGAGATGCCGCAGGGTTTCCACCCATTCCTCAACAACCAGGTGGTCGATTTCATCTAT
>CAYLSS010000910.1:0-2565 GCA_964385765.1 uncultured Solibacteraceae bacterium | reverse complement strand
GGTCCGCCGGCGGGGGGTAGCGCAGCCGCGGAGGAGCGACGCCGATCACCTCGTAGGCCGCTCCGTCCAGTTCGATTGTCTGGCCAAGGATCGCCGGATTTTCGCCGTAACGGCGCTCCCAAAGTTCATGGCTGAGAACGGCGACGCGGTTCTTTCCGGGAACGTCCTCCTCCTCCCGGAAGGCGCGTCCGATCGCCGACCGCACTCCGAGGGTCTCGAAGAATTCCCACGTGACGCGGTACGCGCGAACACGCTCCGGTTCTCCCCGGCCCGTGAGCGCCGCATCCCAGTTGTCGAAGGCACTGAGATACTCGAAGCTGGCGGCGGTGTCGCGCCATTCGTAGTAGTCCTTGGCGGTGGCCGAGGTCGTGTTCGCCGGACTGTTGCGCCTGGTGAAATCGACCTGGACCAGACGATCCATGTCCTCCAGCAGGAGAGGGCGAAACATGAGCACGTCAACCACACTGAAGATTGCAGTGTTGAGCCCGATTCCCAGCGCCAACGCAGCCACGGCGATGGCGGCGTAGCCGGAATGATTTTTCAGGCTCCGCAGCGCATACCAGATGTCCTGTCCGAAAGACCCCATGTCCGTCTCCTGTCTCCCTACTCAGTCAGCCGCCGTCTGTCCCGGGGCAATGAGCTGCGATCGCTCACTCGCATCGAGCGGAAAATCGTCCTTCTCCGGCTAATCTCTTACCCCGAACTCCTCGACGCTCTCGTCCACGACGCGGCCGTCGAAGAGGTGGACGTTACGGTCCGCGTAGCGGGTGTAGCGCGGGTCATGAGTAACCATGCAGATAGTTACGCCATTCTGATGGAGCTCGCGCAGGAGGTCCATCACGGCTTCTCCGTTGGCCGAGTCGAGGTTACCGGTGGGCTCGTCGGCGAGGAGGATGGACGGCTCGCCCACCAGCGCGCGGGCGACGGCGACGCGCTGCTGTTGGCCGCCTGAGAGCTGCGACGGAAAGTGCTTCATCCGGTGCGACATCCCAACCTTTTCGAGGGAGTCCTGGACGCGCTTCTTGCGTTCGGCGCCGCCCATGCCGCGGTAGGTGAGCGGCAGCTCGACGTTTTCGTAGACGGTGAGATCGCCGATCAGGTTGAATGCCTGGAAGATGAACCCGATCTCCCGATTCCGGATTCGGGCCCGCTCGCCCGGCTTCAGATTCTCGACATTCCGCCCGTTCAGGATGTAGGCGCCGCCGGTCGGCGTATCAAGAAGGCCGAGAATCGATAGCAGCGTTGATTTGCCGCAGCCGGACGGTCCGGCGATCGACAGATACTCGCCGCGCTTGATCTCCAGGTGGATGCCGCTGAGCGCGTGGGTTTCCACCTCTTCGGTGAAAAAGACCTTGGTGATGCCTTCCATGGCCAGCAAATTGTCGTTGGACTGACTCATGACTCGACTCTTTTCCTACCTTGTTAATACTCGCCCTTAGTTCAACCGCACGCGATCATAGGCGTCCCAATTCGACATATCCGAAAGGATGACCCGGTCACCGACCGAGAGGCCCTCGACAATCTCGATGGTGTTGACCGAGCTGCGTCCCAAGTGGACCTCGGTACGCGCGGCTTCCTTGCCCTCCCCGGTGAGCCGGAAAAGGCCCACCACGCTGTCCGGCTGACCAAAGGCCGGCCGGCCGACGTAGAGCACATCGTCCAGCCGCTCCAGCTCGATGGTTCCATCGACGCTAAGGTCCGGCCGGGCCCCGGCGGGCAGCTCTCCCGTGAGGCGGACGTCAACGAGCACCGTGCCCTCGCGTACGGCCGGATCAATTCGAGATACGACTCCGGAGATGACTCCGTTCCGGGTATCTATGGTCACGTTCTGCCCGATCTGGATATCCTTGGCCTGCGTCTCGGCGATCTTCAGCTCCGCTTTGAGCTTTTCGGGTTGAGCGACCTTGGCCAGAATAGCCCCCGGGGCGACCTGCTCGCCCACTTCCAGCTCCAACTCCTGAAGCACCCCGTGGATTCCGGCCCGCACGTGCAGATCCCGGACCTGTTGCCGCTTCAGGTCGAACAAGGCTTTGAGCCTCTCTAGTTCGGCGCGCTGGACGTCGAGCTGCGCTTCGATGGCCTTGGCATGGATGCCGAGTTTTTTCTGTTCGATCTGATGTCGTTTGCCGGCTTCACGCGCGGTAGTCAGCGAAAGTTTCAGGTCGATCTCGGGAATGAGCCCCTCCTTGGCGAGCAACTGGTCGCGGTCGGCCTGGAGCCGGGCCTGTTCCAGTTCGGACTCGACGCGGGCCACATCGGCCTCGAGATTGAGCTGCTGGCTTTCGAGTTGCACACGGAGATCCTCGTAGTTGGCTTCGGCCGCTCGAACCTGGTACTCGGCTTCGAGCGCCTCGAGCTGCAGTTCGGGGTTGTTCAGCACCAGAATGACGGAGTCCGGCGTGACCCGCGCTCCGGGACGAATGACAATCTTCTCGACGCGGCCCTGGTTGATCGCCGGGATGAATAGGATCTCCTCGGGAACGAGCGTCCCGAGCCCCCGAACCTGCCGCAACATGGGACCGCGCTGAACAGTATCCATCCAGACCGTGGACGCCTCGACGGAGG
>CAYLSS010000909.1:1326-2566 GCA_964385765.1 uncultured Solibacteraceae bacterium | reverse complement strand
ACGTTAGTGACGCGGGCCATCTGCGCATCGTTGAGGTCTCGCTTTTTCGCCAGGTGGTCGCTCGTCCAGCGGAGCATTCCGCCGACAAAGATCGCGAAAGTGGTTCCGAGCGGCAGGTACATGCCGACGGCCACCAGCATCGGACTTTTGACCTGGAGCAGAATCATCGCCAGACCCATCATGATGCCGACAATCACGAGAGGCCAGGCCATTTCACCGCCGACGATTCCTTCCGCGAGGGACGCCATCAATCCTGCCTGCGGCGCGGCCAACTGGCGGTCACCGAAACCGATGCCCCCGGCGTTGATATTGCCCTGGTGCAGGATCAGCAAGGGAAAGTACATCACCAAGCTGGCCACCAGAACGGCAATCAACTCGACGATCTGTATGTTGCGGGGGGTCCCGCCAAGAATGTAGCCGACCTTGAAATCCTGGAGCAGTTCGCCGGCGACGGCAGAGGAAACGCAGACCACGGCGGCCACGCCGAGCACTGTGGCGACCCCGCTTAAGCCCGACACGCCAAACGTCACCATCATGAGCGCGGCCACAATCAGCGTGGAGAGTGTGAGTCCGGAGATCGGATTGTTCGACGATCCGATGAGGCCCACCAGGCTGCCCGAGACCGTGGCGAAGAAGAAGCCCGCCACCAGCATGACGCCGGCGGCGATCAGGCCGGCCACGACATCGTGCGCGAAATAGATGTAGAGGCCGATCATCACGACAAAGGTGGCCCCGATCAGGCTCACGACGGTCTTCGAGGACATGTACTTCTCGGTGCGGCCGAGATCCCTGGTCTCTTCAGTGGTCTGTCTGAGATCGGCGAAGGTGCGCGCCAGTCCACCGAAGATGCTGTTGCGCATCCGGAACAGGGTATAGGCCGCGCCGACCAGCATGCCGCCGACGGCGATGGGCCGGACGATGTTCAGCCACACCTTGGTGGCCATCTCGCCCCAGTTCTCCGCTTCCGCGGCGCCCGGGACGTAGGTGGCCAAGTCTGGCCCGAGGAAGAAGATGACCATCGGGATCAGCAACCCCCAGGCAAGCACGCCGCCGGAGAAGTTCAGGGCCGCGAGGCTGGGACCGATGATATAGCCGACGCCGAGGTAAGCCGGGCTGATGGCCGGGCCCGAGATCATCGTGGTGCCGCCGGTCTCGACGATCTCCTCGCTGCCGGTTCCGCCCACGCGAACGATGCTGCGTCCCATCTCCCCGATCCGGAGGAAGAAGTCCCGGTCCATGG
>CAYLSS010000909.1:0-1316 GCA_964385765.1 uncultured Solibacteraceae bacterium | reverse complement strand
TAGACGCCGGCGCCCACGGCCATGTTGGAGAAGAGGTGCCTGGCGGCGCTGGCGCCGATCTGGCCGGCTTTGTGGATCTCGCCGGCGGCAACCGACTCGGGAAAGGGGAGCTCCGGGTCGGCCACCATCCCGCGCCGTACAAGTGAAATGAAGAGGACGCCGAGGACCGAGCCGGTGACCATCAGCGCGGTCGACTTCCAGTAGGCATCGGCAAGGCCAAAACTCGGCCAGGCGCCCGCCATGACGAAGGCGGGCAGCGTGAAGATAGCGCCCGCGGCTACCGACTCGCCAATGGTGCCCGCCGTCCGCGTAATGTTCTCTTCCAGAATGCTGCCCCGCAGCAGCCGCAGTGCCGCCATCCCGATCACAGCGGCCGGGTAGGTGGCGGCGATGGTCATGCCCGCGCGCAGCCCAAGATAGGCATTCGCCGCGCCCAGCACGATGGTCAACACCAGTCCAATCAACACCGCCCGCAGCGTCAACTCCGACATCTGCACCGATTCGGGAACATACGGGCGGTATTCTGATTCACTCATCCAGGACTCCTTGGCGCCGTAGCGAAGCAATCATCATAACAGTTCGGCTGACTGCTTCCTGCGTGGTGGCGGCAACTGCTGCCGCCTGTTCCTGCAAGCGGCGCATGCGCCCGCCTGTCGAGCGATTTCGAAGGCGCGGTCCGACGGCATGACTGCGGTGGCGGCCGTAGTCGCGAAGCTCTGCGGCGTTGGCGGACGGTCAGTGTACGTTTTTTCCGGTTTGCCGGCGATTGGCTGTTCTGTGGCTTTGTAATCAACGAGATAGTTTTCTCCTTGTGGCGGTCGGCGGGTGGGCCGATTGTGACTGCGATGTCGCCAGGCGCTGCTGGTGCGGGGCGGCATTGCCGGGCGGACGGTCAGTGTACGTTTTCTCGCGGAGCGGGTCGCGCCAGCGGACGTTGGCTCCGGTCGGGGGCTGCGTTGGTCGGCGTGGATTTGAGGTTGCGTGGCCATCGTCGGGTAGATTGTCGCGCGCGGTTGGGGAAGATGGGCGGCGGGCGGTGGTCAGCTCGGTGTGCATCTCATTGATTTTAAATCCTTTGCTGGATAAGCGAGGGGTGGTGATCCGCGTTTTGTGAGGCGGCCGGCGAGTCGGAAACGAGGGCCAGAGGTTCAAGCCGTTGATTTGCTTTGGGTTATGCGGCGGATACGACGTTATTGTCTGGGGTCCAGTTCGGGGCAGTTCGGTGCAGTTCGGCAGTTCGCGGCAGTTCGGGGTCCGACGCGGCAGTTCGGGGTCCGACGCCTTGACTCCCGAACTCGGCTGCTTGTGCAGTTCGG
>CAYLSS010000908.1:0-2567 GCA_964385765.1 uncultured Solibacteraceae bacterium | reverse complement strand
AGGCGTGGAAATCGACCGGATCCGGGCAGAAGCCCCATGCACCGCCGAAGTATTCGGGATAGAAGATCTGCTGGGCGAGGCTGATCCAGCCGCCGGTAGAGCCGCCATAGAGGATGCGAGCCCAGCTTTCGCGGATGCCCCGGAATGTCTCCTCGATGTAGGGATAGAGTTCCTGGGTGAGCGCCGCTCCGTAGGGACCCATGTTGGCGGTGTCGACACCGTAGGAGTCGTCGTAGTACGGCGTCGGATGCCGGCTGAGAACGATCAGCATCTTCGGGAGACGGCCGGACACCCAGGCTTTCTCCAGCCGGTGAAAGCCGCCTGAGCCGGATGGGAAGTGACCCTGTTTGTAGAGAACCGGGTAGCGCTGGTGCGGGTTGTCGTCGAAGCCGTCCGGAACGAACACAATGGCGCCCAGATGCATGGGGCGGCCCCAAAACTCGGTCAGAAGCTTGCTCTCGATACGGACGTGGCGGACATAGTTCGTATCCTGGGGCGGCTTTATGGGGGGAATGATGCGGTCCAACTCAAGGGTAATGACTGAGTCTTTGCCGATCTTGACCTTGCGCGGCTTGCTGTAGAGATTCCCCGGAGAGCGGTTCCACTGCTGTCCCTCGCCTTTGTCCATGGGGAGCTTTATGATGTGGCCATCAGAGCGATGAAAAGTCTCATAGACGTGAAGGACCGCCTGGACGGTGTAGGCGCCGGGTTCGAGGTCACTCATGTTGTGCAGGGGGTGACCGATGGCGTCCTCACCGACGGTCAGCGCGTCGCCAGGCGCGAGCGCATTGACATCAACGCCGAAGATCTGCTGGGTGGAAAGACGCCAGGAGACTTGAAAGCGCGGCTCCTTGCCGGATTCCTTCGAAACAATGACAATAAGGCGCCCGTCGGCGGATTGGGCGCGGGCTTCGGTCGAGAAGGAGACTTCGAAGCGGGGGGCGGAGAAGCCGAATCCAGCCGCCAGCAGCAAAAGGAACACTGATCGCATGGAGATCATGATAGGCTGTGTTCCCCAATCGATGGGTGGGACAGATAGACTTCGATCTGGCGAAGACACTGCTCCGGGGACAGTTGGCCGGTGCGGAGGAAGAGTCCGTCTCGACTGAAGGGAAAATCGGCTGCGCCCTGGCGAACGATTTGCTCGGTGAGGTCGCGGCGTACGGGATCGGGACCGCGCTCGAGGAACCAGCGGGCAGCTTGGTCGGGAGAGACGGATGCTTCGATCAGGCGGACCGGCACGCCAAGGTCGAATCCGAGGCGATAGACGCCACGGCGGTCCTCCGACCGCCGGTATTGCGCGTCGAGAATGACGCTGTGTCCGCATTCGATAAGCATCCTCGAGGTCCAGAGCATGGCGCGGAGAGCGATTTCCCGGTCCGATCGGGTATGAGGTGCGTCGGGGAGCAGGGCGACGCGGGCAGCGTCCATTTCGAGGTGCGGCCAGCCGGTGCGACGGGACAGATCCCGAGCCAGCGTGGATTTGCGGGAGCAGGCTGGACCGGAGAAAAGGACAATTTGGGGCGGCATGACAACTACCGTTCCATGCTAGCGTGACCGATAGGGTTTTATGTCCACCGCCAGCAAGATCAACCTGGCTTTGCTCGCCTGCCTGGCCGGGGGCTTCGTGCCCTGGAAGATGGGGCTGCTCTTTCTGGATCCACTGGTGATCCTGCCTTATGCGGGGCTGAGCTTGTTCTACGCCGGCGCCGCGCCGGGGGGCGACCCCTTGCGACTGGGCCTGTTCGGCGCCACCTACGCCTGTGCGGTGATCGCACTTGGCGTCCTGGCTGTGAATGCTGGCTTGAGGCAAGGGGCTCCGCTGTCGCCGGTTTGGCCGCTGGCGGTGTCGGCGCCAGTGTTGAGTTTCTCGGTTAGCTTCTTTGCGGCTACCTGGGCAAGGGACCACATCAACCGCCGGAATCCCCCGCAAGAAGCGGCATCGAGAATCCGGTGGATTACGCTTCTGCTCCTGATGCTTTGGTTGACGCGCGCGAGCGTGATTCCAGCGGCCGTGCGCGAATTGACCGCGCCTGCCACTACCACCTGGGGGCTTGCTGTCATGTCGCTTGGGCTGTCCGGTGTGATGCTTCTAGGCGCCTGGGGGATCGCAAGCAAGCGGGCGGATGCATGATAAACTGAGGTAGTTATGGCTATTCCCAATGTGAAGCGCTACCGGATCAATAGCCCGGATGGAAAGTACTCGACTACCGTTATGGCCGTGTTGCCGAAGGGCACTGATGTAGATTCGTACCTGGCGGAAGCGTCAAAGCGGCACGATTGGTCAGCTCACGAGGAGTCGCAGAAGCTCCACACAAAGATCCGCATCGGCCAGCAGAAGCAGAAGAAGCGCGGCTAGTAGGCCGGCTCAAATACCCAAGAAATCCCACTCGGGCCACTTGCCGGAAAAGGCGGGTGGTCCGATTGACTGTTTATGGGCGCAGATGTCCCGCCCTCGTGGTATTGTCCAGCAAGAGCGGTCTATCCCAAACGGTCTTTGAGAATGAGAAGGGCGCGGGAGGCTTCGGCGCCGACCTCCGGGTTAGGATCGCGCGCCAGAGCTTCGA
>CAYLSS010000907.1:0-2569 GCA_964385765.1 uncultured Solibacteraceae bacterium | reverse complement strand
GTCGGCGGAATGGCCACGCTGCTCTGGCTGGCCATCTTCTTTCGCCTGTGGAAGCCGAAAAACATCTACCGCTATCCAACGGATCCGCCTGTGGCCGAAATTAAAGAGGCACGGTATTCTCCGGGAGCTATCCTGCACGCCTGGTCTCCGTTCATCCTGCTGTCGGTATTCGTGATTGTCTGGGGCGTGCCCGCGGTCAAGGACATTGTTGATGCGGTCACCATCCGGATTCCAGTGCCCGGCCTTCACAACGCCGTCATCCGGACAGCGCCCGTGGTCGCCGAGCCTCACGCCGAGGCAGCCTACTTCGACATCGCCTGGTTGTCGGCCGTCGGCACCGCGACATTCCTCGCCGGCTTGATTTCCGGTCCGATCCTCGGACTCTCGATCGGCCGGACCCTGCAGGTCTTCGGCCGCACACTGCACCGGATGCGCTTCAGCCTCGTCGCCATCCTGGCTATGCTGGGCCTTGGCTTCATTACCCGCTATTCCGGAATGGACGCCGTCATGGGACTCGCCATGACCCATACCGGCTGGTTCTACCCGCTCTTCGGGACCCTCATCGGCTGGCTGGGCGTCGCCCTCACCGGCACCGATGCGGGTTCGAACGCGCTGTTCGGCAGCCTGCAGGTCATCACCGCTGTCAAGCTCGGCCTTGACCCGGTGCTCATGGCCGCCGCTAACTCGGCCGGCGGCGTGATGGGCAAGATGATCGATGCCCAGTCAATCATCGTCGCCTGTGCCGCGGTCGGCATTCAGGGCAGCGAGGGAGACCTGTTCCGCGCCGTCCTCAAGCACAGCATCGTGCTGGCTGTTATCGTCGGACTGATCGTCATGTTGTTCGCCTATGTGTTTCCCGGCGCCGTCCCGAGCGGACACCGGTTTCTTACCGGAGGATGAAGATGACTTTGCTGCGCCTGCTCGCTATCCTCGCGCTCGCCCTCACCACCTGCGAAAAGGACGGCTTTCCCGAAAGAAGTCCGAACATTGTCTTCATTCTTATCGACGATTTGCGAGAGTGATGGCGCGCCCTGCCGCAACTGCCGCGTTGACCCATCAATGGCCCTACAGTCCGGTGAATAGCGGCTCGCGATCGCGATTACTTCTTGCGCTTTCTCTTTTTCTTGTTAGCCTGCAGTGGATCCTGCGGCTCGTACTCCAACTCCCGGGACAGCGTCCCCACTACGGTCTCGATGGTCTTGATTCGGGCATAATACTTGTCCTCGCCCGCTATCACCGTCCACGGAGCAGTCACGGTGCTCGTTTTCTGGAGCATCTCTTCCACCGCCGCCTCGTACTCAGGCCACTTCTCGCGGTTCCGCCAGTCTTCCTTAGTCAGTTTCCATGACTTGTACGCGATCGCCTGGCGCCTCTCGAATCTTCGTAGCTGCTCCTCCCGGCTGATATGGATCCAGAATTTCAGAAGAATTGTCCCGAAATCTCGCAATTGGCGTTCGAACGAGTTGATCTCCCGATAAGCGCGCTTCCATTCCTCCTCGGCGGCAAACCCCTCGACCCGCTCCACCAGGACGCGGCCATACCAACTGCGGTCGAAAATCGCGATCTGCCCCCGTTCCGGCAGCCTGCGCCAGAACCGGTACAGATAGTGGCGCTCTTTGTCGTCGCCTCCCGGCGCGCTGATCGGATAGACAGCATATCCGCGAGGGTCGAGCCGCTCCGTAAGCCGCTTGATGTTGCCCCCCTTACCGGACGCGTCCCAGCCTTCGTAGAGAATAACCACGGGCCGTTTCTGCACGTAGGTCTGGTAACCGAGTTCGCGCGCCTGAACCTGCCGCCGCACAAGCTGCTCCGAATACTCTCTCTTATCGAGCTTCTGTGTCAGGTCCACCGTCTCCAACATCAGCCGTCTCCGGGTGAGGTGTCATGCATCTCCGCTCGCGTCTGGTGTTCCTCGTCGGAGTAGTGAGGCGGAGCATTGTCGCCGAGACCCTCCTCAAGCGCTCCGATCAACGTCTCGAAGATCTTCCGGCGCGCATACCAGCGGCTGGTGGCCTCGACGATCGTCCACGGTCCCCACTCGGTGTCGGTTCGTTCGAACATCTCTTCGGCGGCCAACAGGTAGTCGTCGTATTTCCGGTGATGCTCCCAATCGGCATCAGTGACGCGCCACGCTTCGAGCGGGTCCTTCTCGAGCTTGCGGAATCGCTTTCGCTGCTCCTTCTTCGAGATGTGCAGCCAGAACTTCACGATCGCCGTTCCGTCGTCGGCCAGCATTCGCTCGAACTCCACAATGTCGCGGTAGGCCCGCCGCCAGACTTTCTTCGGCACGATCTTGTCAACCCGCTCGATCAGCACCGACTGGTACCAGCTCAGATCGAAAATCGCCATCTCGCCATGGCTCGGAATACGCTGCCAGAAGCGCCACAACCATGGGTATTGCTTCTCGTAGGTCCGCGGCGCCTGCGTCTTGTGCAGCTTGAACCCCCGCGGGTCGAGCCGCTCGGTGACCGTCGAGATCGCCGATCCCTTGCCGGCCGCGTCCCAGCCTGAGAAGATCACGATCGATGGGATCCGCTGGTCCCAGCAGGCCTTCTCCAGGGCATAAAGA
>CAYLSS010000906.1:2113-2576 GCA_964385765.1 uncultured Solibacteraceae bacterium | reverse complement strand
CATCACCCAGATTCGAGGGATCCGAGTCCCTGCCAGGCCGGGTCAACTACCTGTGCGGCAATGACTCCCGCGCCTGGAGGACCGGCCTTCCCACTTGGGAACAGGTCCGGGCGGAGGGGGTATATCGGGGTATCGACGTCTCCTACTACGGCCGCCAGGGACGGTTTGAATACGATTTCATTGTGGCGCCCGGAGCTGATCCCGGACAGATTCGATTTACATTTCAAGGAGGTACCGCCATCAGGCTCGACGATTCCGGCAGCCTGCTCATCACCACGGAAGCCGGTATATTGCGTCAGGAACCGCCCGTCGCATGGCAGGAATCGGCCCCGGGTCGCGAACCGGTGCCAGTCGCATACGTCGTTGCCCGAAACGGCGCTGTCGGGCTCGAGGTGGGTTCTTATGATCGATCCCGTGAACTGGTCATCGACCCTGTCATTCGTTTCTCGACCTTCCTGGGTGG
>CAYLSS010000906.1:0-2103 GCA_964385765.1 uncultured Solibacteraceae bacterium | reverse complement strand
CGAAGAAGGACGCGCTATTGCCGTTGCCCCGGACGGCAGCATCTACGTCTCCGGGGTCACGGCGTCAGCGGATTTCCCGGTGACCGATGGAGCGGGACAGACGGAGCTAAGTCCCGGCAATCTTCCGGGTGATGCTTTTCTGACCCGACTGTCCGCCGATGGCCGCACAGTTCTCCATTCCACCTTCATTGGCGGCAGGGCTACCGACATCGTCCGCGCCGTTGCACTCGACGCCGAAGGAAGCATCTACCTTGCCGGGGATACGGAGTCCCCCAACTACCCAACTACCTTTGGCGCTCTCCAGGTCTTCAACGCGAGCTCCGGGATTTTTCCCGACGGTTTCGTGACCAAGCTTGCCCCGGACGGAGCTTCGATTGTCTATTCCACCTATTTCGGCGACGACTTCGTCGAGCGCATCCACGCAGTGGCGGTTGATAACTCCGGCAGTGCTTACATCGCGGGATCCTCGACTTCCGCTCTCCAGACCGCCGGCAATCCGGTTCAAGCATCTTGTCCGGTGGGCTCTTTCGGTGGCTTTGTGGCCAAACTTTCTCCCGACGGAGACGCGCTCGCCTACGGAACCCGCCTGTGCGGCTCTGCCGCCGACGAGATTCTGGCCATCGACGTGGACGATCAGGGCAGCGCCGTTGTCGGCGGCGTCACACGGTCCACTGATTTCCCTGCTACGCCCGACGCGTTCCTCGCCACTGGCGGCGGCGAAGATCAAGACGGTTTCGCCGCCCGGCTCTCACCCGACGGTTCTACGCTGCTCTACTCAACCTACCTCGGCGGGTTCGATGACGATGCGGTGCTGGGCGTCTCTTTGACGCCCGAGGGCGCTACGGTGGTGGCAGGCTACACTCTCTCGGCCGGCTTCCCCACCACCCCCGGCGCCTTTCAGCCGCAACACGCCGATGAGGGCGCCTTCTACGACGGTTTTGTCGCGGTATTGGACGATACAGGTTCGAATCTTGTCTGGTCCACCTTTCTGGGCGGATCGGGCACTGATCAGATCCACTCGGCTGCGGTCGATCAAGCCGGAGGTATTCACCTGACCGGCCGTACCGAAGCCGGGGACTTCCCAACTACCCTCGCGCGCTGCCAGACCGCTGACGCCGTCGGACAGGACGCCTTCGCGACCCGGCTGGAGGCCGGCGGCACGCTGGATTACTCGTTCTACCTCGGTGGGCGCGAGAGCGAGATCGGGCTGGCCGTGGCCGCCGGACCCGACGGCGGCACCTACGTCGCCGGCCAGACCTGGTCATCCAACTTCCCAACCACCGCGGGCGCCTTCCGTTTCTCCTTGGAGAACGGTTACCGCGGTGGATCGGATGCTTTCGTGGCGCACCTCGACGGCGGAGACGCACCCGAAGCGCCCTGCATTTCCATCGGCGGATTGGTCAACGGCGCCACTTTCCTGCCCGGTCCGGTCGCCCCCGGCCTGATCGTTTCCCTGTTCGGCTCCGGACTCGGTCCGGAATCACTCGCCGTCTTCGACCTCGCTGGAGGCAACACGATTGACACCATCCTGGCGGGTACCGAGGTCCTGTTCGACGGCGTTCCCGCTCCCATCATTTCCACCTCGTCCGGGCAGGTCAATGCGATCGTCCCCTACGCCATCGCGGACCGGGCATCGAGCACCGTCGAAGTCCGCTTCGAGGGCGCCACTACCGCCACCCTGACCGTCCCGGTAGCTGCGGCGGCTCCGGCAATTTTTACCCTGGACGCTTCGGGCCGCGGGCGTGGCGCCGTGCTCAATCAGGATTCGACTGTCAACAGCCCCGAAAATCCCGCCGCCAAGGGATCGGTGCTCCAGATCTTCGCCACCGGCGAAGGGCAAACCGATCCGCCGGGTATCGACGGACGCGTTGCGACCGGTGACGGCCTGCCCACTCCCCGGCTCCCGGTCACCGCCGTGGTTGGGGGCTTAACAGCGGCGGTCAGCTTTGCGGGAGGGGCTCCCGGCCTCGTCGCCGGTGTTCTTCAGGTCAACGTCCATATCCCCACTGACGTGGTTTCAGGCAACTCGATCCCCCTATCGCTCCGCATCGGCGACTTTGAGAGCGATCGCGGCGTTACCGTCGCTATTCGCTAGCCCGCTGG
>CAYLSS010000905.1:0-2579 GCA_964385765.1 uncultured Solibacteraceae bacterium | reverse complement strand
CACCTGAGTTACCTGCCCGCCTTCGGAGAGCTGGTCATCGAGCGGGTCTACAAGATGGAGTTGCCCCGGCTCGAGGGCCGAAGCGCGGCCCGGACCGTATTGGCGTCCGACTCGGTGTGGCCCTGATCATCGACATAAGTCCGGTAAACGGGGAAGCACGCGACAACTTCTCCGAGCGCGCGGCGAAGATTGTCGAGGGTGAAGTCGCGCGTCCGCCAGTCGTCTTCGCTAAGGCGGGCGAGATCATGCGCCAGCACGTTCAGTTCGCTGGCCAATGAGGTTGTGAGGATGATCTTCTTGCTGGCATAGGCGACGTCAGCGAACGACACCTTGCGTTCTATGAAATCCGCGTAGACGCGCAGTAGCGGGTCAGCGTTGGCCGCATCGACAAAGAGGCCGTTGACCAGGTTGAGATAGTCGTAGCCGGTGGTCCCATGCACATTCCAGCGCCGGCGGAGCTCCTCGCCCGGGGACAGAACCTTCTCGACAACGACGTACAAGGGCTGTTTGCCGTTAAACATGGATTGCAGGCGGTCGAAGTAGCCGGCCGGATCGTAGAGCCCGTCCACATGATCGAGACGCAGACCGGTGACAGCACCCTGGCTCACCAGGCGCTCCAGCAGTTGGTGCGTCGCCTCGAAGACAGTTTCGTCCTCCATGCGCAAGGCCGCGAGGTCATTGATATCGAAGAAGCGCCGGTAGTTGATTTCGTGGATGGCGGTGCGCCAGTACGCAAGCCGGTATGGCTGTGCCTCGAGCAGATCATGGAGCAACCGGAAACTGGCGGGATCCCCGGGACGGCCATTGAACACCAGGACGTTACGCTCCACATGTTCCTGGATGCCGGGATGGCGGTCGGTGAGTTGCTTCAGGCGTCTGCGGGCGATACGGCTCTCGCGATGCCGATTCTCCACGAGCGACGAGCTGGTTTCCGTATAGAGCGGCAGGTGTTCGAGCTGCAGGAGGATGCTCTGGTACTCCTCGAAGTCAGGGTCGTACTCGCCCAGCGTTTGGGCCAGCGAGGGCAGGTCGTGCGCCAGCAATGTCCACAAGGGGCGGGGGTTGAGGGGTAGATCGTGCTCCCAATAGCGGAGCGAGAAAGCTCCATTGTCGTATTGGATCTGGAGCCGGCCCTCTTCGAGCTCGATGCCGTACTGGTTGCCAAGGATCGGTAACAGGATCTTGTTCTTCAGTTGAGGCACCACCGGGTCCCAGTCGATGTCGAAGAATCGCGCCGATTCGGCCGCCGGTCCGTTTTCCAGGACGTCCCGCCACCAGGAATTGGCTGCCGGATCAACACCGACGTGATTTGGTACGAAGTCGAGCACCAGGCCCATCTCCCGAGCGGCCAGCTCGCCCGTCAGGGCCGAGAAATCATCCTCGCTTCCCAGTTCCGGGTTGAGGCGGTTGTGGTCGGTGATGTCGTAGCCGTGGGTGCTGCCGGGCCGCGCGGCGAGCAGCGGAGAGGCATAGAGATCGGTAATGCCGAGCTCCGACAAGTACGAGGTCAGCGGCCTTGCGTCGTTGAAGCGCATCGCCGCGCAGAATTGCAGGCGATACGTCGCGCAGGGGATCCGGAACGGTTTGATCGCTGGCATCGGCTAGCTGGTTCCCTTGAGGACAACCGCTCCAGGACGCCGGAAGCGGATTACGGGACCGGGGTGCGTTACTTCGGGCGCCCGGCAGTCCCTGGCGAATCCTTCGTCCTCGGTGGTGAGCAAGGTTTCCCACCGATATTGATCCTTGAGGTGAGCACTGCAGTCGATTTGGCCGGCGCCGGTGAATCGGACAACCACCAGCAGAACACTCGAATCGGTCGCATCGAGGCGCATGAGGAGCATGTTGTTGGGCACTGCAATTGCGTCGAAACGGCCGCGCCGGTCGGAGATACCGGCGATCGAGCCCCTCCTCAGCTCCAGCAGGCGGCGATAGAGGCGGTCAACCGATGCGTGCGGCTCGCGACCGATCTCGTTCCAGTCGAGCTTGCTCGCGGAGAATGTCGAGTGTGCCTGGGGATCGGGGATGCGCTCGCGCATGGCCGGTTCGGAGAAGGCGCGGAAGCGTTCGAACTCCTTCCGGCGGCCTTGGGTTACCAAGCGGCCGAGTTCTTCATTGTGGTCAGTGAAGTACTGGAACGGCGAGCGGGCGGCCCACTCTTGCCCCATGAACATCAGAGGTGTCTGCGGAGCCAGCAACAGAACGGTCGAGGCTGCCCGGTACGCGCAGAGGTCGATGTTGTGATGAAGCCGGTCACCGAAGGCGCGGTTGCCCACCTGGTCATGATTCTGAATGCAGACGACGAATTGCTCGGCCCGCAGGGGGGAGGGGTCGGTTCCCCGCGGTCCGCCGAAGTGTTCGGCATGCTGTCCGGTGTACAGCCACCCCTGGCGGAGAGTCTTGGCCATCTCCGCATTGGTACCGTGGAAATCGGCGAAGTAGCCGTCATTGTCACCCGCAAGCTGCCGCCTCATGACGTGATGGAAGTCATCGGCCCAGATGCCGTCCAAGCCCCAGCCGCCATCGGATTCCGGGAGCGCCATCAAGGCCAGGTTTCGATGATCTTCCGCAATCAAGTGCAC
>CAYLSS010000904.1:0-2587 GCA_964385765.1 uncultured Solibacteraceae bacterium | reverse complement strand
TGTGGCTCGACAATCCGGTCTCGCCGCTGTTTAACAAGCTGTTTCCGAACCCGTACACGCACGTTTCCTTCGAGGAGGCTTATCGCCATCAGATGCGGAACTATCCAGGGCTGGCCAGTCAATGGGAGATTCCGGTTGAGGTGATCGTCAGGGGAAACGTACTTTGCGGATTGCTGGGACCACTGATGTTTCTGGCGCCTCTGGGGCTCATCGCGCTCCGGTGGAAAGAAGGACGGTTGTTGTGGTTGGCGGCGCTGGTGACCGGGCTGCCGTATTTCACGAATGTCGGGACGCGATTCCTGATCCCGCCGCTGCCGTATGTGGCGCTAGCGATGGCGATGGTCTTCATGCGAGTCCCGCGAGTAGCGCCGGCATTGGCCGTGATGCATGGTGTGTTGTCCTGGCCCGCGGTGATCCCGGTTTACTCGGACCCGCACGCGTGGCGCATTGACGGGGTCCGCTGGAAGGCCGCCTTGCGAATCGAACCGGAGGAAAGCTACCTGAGCCGCAAGTTTCCCGGGTACGAGGTAGCCCGGATGGTCGAAGAGACGGTACCGCCGGATGGCCGTGTCCTGACCTTCTCGCAGATTCCTGAAGCCTACACCGCCCGGGAGACGCTGGTGGTCTATCAAGCAGCGTTCAACGAGGTGTTGGGAGACATGCTGTGGACTCCGTTCAATCCCTCGGCTCATCCGACACGCCGCATCCGATTGGAGTTCGACGGCCGTCGGCTACGGCAGGTCCGCGTGGTTCAGACAGCCGGGGGCTCGCCCGAGCACTGGAGCATCTCCGAGTTCCGCATCCTGCATGAGGGAGAAGAACTAGCCCGGCGGCCAGAATGGCGCGTGGCGGCGCAGCCGAACCCCTGGGACATCCAGCGTGCCTTCGATGATTCGCCCGTGACCCGATGGCGGACATGGCAGGCGATCCGTGCCGGCATGTTCGTCAACATCGACATGGGAGCATCCGTCCCGGTAGATTCCGTCTTAATCGAGTGCTCAGCCGATCAATGGAACATCGGGCTGCGACTGGAGGGGCAGGAAGCGTCCGGGAGATGGACCGTGCTGGCCGAGGACTTTCTCGACCAGCAGGCGGCGGCGCCACGAGGAATGAGGCGGATGGTGGCCAATGAACTTGAGCGCGCCGGGGTCCGTTACTTCCTGGTCCATCCGACCGACCTGGGAAAGGAAGACTTCCGGGAGCGGCCGCGGGCCTGGGGAGTGACGCTGCTCGGCGAGCGGCACGGAATCCGGCTGTACCGCATCGACTAGCTGAGAGCGCAATCGTTGCGGGCGGCGCCAGCGACGCCCTGCGCGCTACATCTTGTATCGGCCGAGGTCCTCGTCATTGAGGCCTTCCAGCCAGCGACGCAGTTCTTCGTTGTTGACCTTCTCTGAAACGGCGTTGGCCGTCTTCGAGGTTTGCAGGACGCTGTCCTCGACGAAGATCGGGCAGTCGAGGCGAAGCGCCACGGCCAGGGCATCGCTTGGCCGGCTGTCGACGCTGATCAGGTGACCGTCCCGCTGCAGCCAGATACGGGCGTAGAAGGTATCGTCCCTCAGCTCGTTCACCACCACCTTCTGGACGCCGGTTTCGAGGCCGTGCAGCAGCGTCCGGATCAGGTCGTGAGTCATCGGCCGGGGCGTGGACACCTTCTCGATTTCCAGGGCGATCGCGTTGGCTTCGTAAACACCGACCCAGATTGGAAGAATGCTGTTCCCCTTGACGTCTTTGAGGATGACGATCGGCATGTTGGTGACCGGATCCATCATCAGCCCGCGAATTTTCATCTCAACTTCCATTGCTGTCCCCTTTCCTCGGCTTGATCTGCCCGGCGAGCGAATTCGGACCGGACCGTGTTACCAGAACCGGGACATACTGCCCGGCGAGCGCCGCGGCATCACTGTTTGGATGGGTGAAATTCAGGGTTCTGTTCTCAGGAGTGTGGCCCACCCACTGCCCGGTGGCATAGTTGAATCTCTCCACAAGCACCTCCTGAACCGTTCCCACCAGCGTAGCATTCCGGCGGAGCTGGATGACGCGCTGGCGTTCCTGCAGCGTCCGGAGGCGGCGGCTCTTCTCTTTCTCGTCTGTCTGTTCGGTCAGCTCGAGCGCCGGTGTATTCGGCCGGGGAGAATACTTGAAGCTGAACATCGAGTCATAACCGACTTCGTCGACCAGCGATAGGGTTTGCTCGAAGTCGGATTCGCTCTCACCGGGAAAGCCGACGATGATGTCGGTAGTAATCGCAATTGGGCGCCGGGCGCCCTTCAACCAGCCGATGCATTCGAGATACCGCTCACGATCGTAGAGGCGTCGCATGGCATGGAGCGTCCGGTCCGAGCCGGACTGAAGGGGAAGATGCACGTGATTGCAGAGCCGCTCGTCGGCGTCAATCGCATCGACGATCTCTCGCACGAAGTCGCGAGGATGTGACGTGGTGAAGCGGACGCGCCGGATTCCGCCGACCTCGGCCACTCGCGCGAGCAGGGTCGCGAAGTCCCAGCCGCGCGGCGACGGGTCACGATAGCTGTTGACATTCTGTCCGAGCAGCGTGATCTCGGTGTAGCCGGCGTCGGTCAGGCGG
>CAYLSS010000903.1:0-2588 GCA_964385765.1 uncultured Solibacteraceae bacterium | reverse complement strand
ATATATGGGCCCAAAGGCGTTGGCGCCCTTTATATCCGGCGCCGTAACCCTCGGGTCCAGGTGACCGCCCAGATCGATGGCGGCGGGCACGAGCGCGGCATGCGCTCCGGCACGCTGAACGTTCCCGGCATCGTCGGCTTCGGCCGCGCATGTGAGCTGTGCCGCCAGGAGATGGCCGAGGAGTCGAAGCGTATGGCCGCGCTGCGTGACAAGCTCCTTCATAAGCTCACCAGCGAGTTGGACGAAGTCTATGTCAACGGCAGTCTGGAGCGCCGGCTTCCCAATAACCTCAACATCAGCTTTGCCTATGTCGAGGGAGAGTCCCTGCTGATGGGGATCAACGATATCGCTGTCTCGAGCGGCTCCGCCTGCACGTCAGCGACACTCGAGCCAAGCTATGTGTTGAAAGCCCTCGGCGCCGGCGATGACCTGGCCCACTCCTCCATCCGATTTGGCCTGGGACGGTTTAACACGGAAGAGGAGGTCGACTACGTTGGCGCGAAGGTGGTCGACGTAGTCAGGAAGTTGCGCGAGCTGTCACCGCTCTATGAGATGGCCAAGGAAGGCGTCGACCTCTCCAAGGTCGAATGGGCGGCTCACTAGCAGGGGATGTCTGAGGCGCCGTCCTCCGATGGCCTTCATGAACCAGAGGGAATTTGAAACAATAGAGAGGGATCACAATGGCATATTCGGATAAGGTTCTCGATCACTACAGCAACCCGCGCAACGTCGGGTCGCTCGATAAAGGCAGCCCCAACGTCGGTACTGGGATGGTTGGCGCGCCGGAGTGCGGTGACGTGATGAAGCTGCAGATTCAGGTCAACGAGGAAACCGGCGTCATCGACGACGCCAAGTTCAAGACCTTCGGCTGCGGCAGCGCCATCGCCAGTTCGTCCCTGGCCACCGAGTGGCTGAAAGGCAAGACAGTCGACCAGGCGCTCGAGATCAAGAACACCGAGATCGTGAACGAGTTGAGTCTGCCGCCGGTCAAGATTCATTGCTCGGTTCTGGCCGAGGACGCGATCAAGGCGGCTATCACTGACTATAAGAAAAAGGCAGCGACCAGGCAGCCCGAGAATGCCGTCGCTGAATAAGGGTGAAAGTGGCGGAAACGACAACGACAACCGAAGCGAAAATCCACGTGACGCCCAAGGCGGTAACCAAGATCCGTGAGGCCTTCGCCCGCGAAGGGGTCTCCGGTGGAGGTCTCCGCCTTGGTGTCCTGGGCGGCGGCTGCTCCGGCTTGAGCTATCAGTTCAAGTACGCGCCGGAACCGCGTCCCAAGGACCACGTCTTCGAGTTCGACGGGGTGAAGGTTTTCATTGACCCGAAGAGCATGGTTTATCTCAACGGCATGACGCTCGACTTCAAGGAGTCGCTCATCTATTCGGGCTTCTCGTTCGAAAACCCCAATGCGAAGAAGAGCTGTAGCTGCGGGACTTCGTTTACAGCGTAGTGGCGAGCCAATTCAAGGAAGTCGTCCGTGAGGAGTGCTGGCAGTGCGGCACGCAGACCGAAACTTCGCTCTTTTGCCGCTACTGCGACAGCTTGCAGCGTCCGCGCTCGGATTATTACCGTTTTCTCGGCCTCGATCAGAAGCTGAGCCTCGATCCGATGGACCTGCAGAAGCGCTTCTATAGTCTCAGCCGCCTTCTTCACCCGGATCGGTACAATCGCAAAACCCCGCGCGAGCGTGAGTACTCGCTTGAAGCGACCGCGATTCTCAATGACGCCTATCGCACCCTGCGCAATCCCGTCTCTCGCGCCGAATACGTTCTGAACCAGCGGGGCTTCGAAACCAGGGAACCAAGATCGAGGGATGTCGAGCCCGAGTTGCTCGAGGAGGTGTTCGAGCTCAACATGGCGTTGGAGGAACTCCGCGGCGGAGATGACTCCGCCCGTGCGGATCTCGAGGTCGCTCGCGATAAGTTCGATGCAATGCGCGCCGAGCTCGATCGCAACCTCCAGGACCTCTTCGAAGAGTTCGACTCCACCGGCGAGGAGGCGGTACTCAAGCGAATCCGTTCCGCGTTGGACCGGCGCCGTTACATCCAAAATCTTCTTTCCGAAGTTTCCCGCGAGCTCGGCGCCTGAATCCCATGTCAGTCTTTCAAATCGATTTCGGCAACCAGCAGCAATCGCAAGTCGTTGGTATCGACCTGGGCACGACCAACAGCCTGGTCGCCCGCATGAATGCGGCTGCGCCCGAGGTGATCCCGGATCCCCAAGGAAATAAGATCGTGCCGAGTATTGTTTCCTACGGTCGCGACGGCAAGATCGTTGTCGGCGACGAGGCCCGAGAACGTCTCATCACGGAGCCTGACCGAACCGTCTATTCGGTGAAGCGCCTGATGGGCCGCGGAATCGCCGACGTAGCCGGCGAGTTAAAGCTGTTTCCGTTCCATGTCGCCGAGGGCAGCGAGTCGGTAATGAAGCTCCAGTTGGGTGACCGCTCCTTCACCCCGCCCGAGATCTCAGCCTGCGTGCTCCGCCAGCTCAAGGCGAATGCGGAAGAATTCCTGGGCGAAGCGGTGAGACAGGCCGTGATCACGGTCCCCGCATATTTCAATGACGCCCAGCGCCAGGCG
>CAYLSS010000902.1:0-2589 GCA_964385765.1 uncultured Solibacteraceae bacterium | reverse complement strand
ACTCCGACTACTCCGGCGGTATCGTCGCCGACCAGGGCGCCCATGTCTTCGACGGCATCCACCTGATCATGGGCTCCGGCTTTCCATCAGCCGTCAACGCCTCGGCCGGCCGGATACATCGGGACAAGGTCGACACCCCGGAAAGTGTCGTGGCTGCCGCCGAATATCATGACGAGGACTTCCTGGCCGTCTTCACCATCAACTACGCGGCCATGAAATACTACTACCGCAATGACCAGCTCAATCAGTTCGACGGCGATGCCGCCCGCCTCGACATCGGGCGGGAAGAACTCGCCGTCTACCGGCAAGGACAGGAGGAGAAGCCGGCCATCAAGGAAGTTTCGCCGTTCAAGTTCAGCCGCGCCTCGGAAATCCATGTCGCCAACTTCCTTGACTGCGTGCGCCGCCGCAAGATTCCCACCGCGACGGTCGAGCTTGGCTTCCAGGCGGCTGTGGTCGTCCAGCTCGCCAACCTGTCACTTCGCGAAGGACGCAGGGTGCGCTGGGATGCCGGCCGGATGCGCGTGGAACTGTAGGTCCCGCTCCGAGCTATCTTGGCGCCAGATCGCTGACGTGGATTGTCCCGCTCGCCAGGCTCTCCCCGGCATGATCCTCGAGAATGGCCCAGCCGCGGCGCTGCGACGCTTTCGCCTCCTTCTTGCGCTTGAGCTTCCGAAATAGCTTTGCCTGAAGCACAAGTACTCGTCCGACGTAGAGGTGATCCGCTCCGAGGGCCTTTTCGAGAACTGCGACCGCCTCTCCGAGCAGGCCTACCGCCTCTTCCAGGCACCCCTGCTTCGCGGAGATCTGCCCCAGGTTGACGAGCAGATTCGTGAATTGAACCGGATGGGTTTGCGGTGTTCCGAGCACCTCGAGTCCGTCCCGAAACGCCTGTTCAGCGCGAGCCATGTCACCCACCTCCACCTGCAATGAGCCGAGGTGGTTATGCAATCCGGCCACCTCGCCGGGGTCCGCTTCGCCTCCGGCTGCGATGTACTCAAACGCCCGCCGGTAGCAGTTGTAAGCGCCCTCGATGTCGGACTGAGCCTGCCGCGCCCGGCCGAGACTGGCGAGCAGGCCGACAACGCCCTTCTGCTTAGACGCGTCGAGCCGTATATGGATGTCTAGCGCGCGCTCGAACGCCCGTTCCGCCTTCGAGAACTCCCGTAGATCCATATGCAGGGTGGCCAGATTCTGCCATGCCGCCGCGAGCGGGGGCGACGGTTTGTCACTCACCTTGCGCCAGAAGTCAATGGATCGGCGATAGAGTTGCAAGGCCTCGAGATACTGCCCGCGGTCCTGCGCCAGCGACCCCCGAGCGGCGAGCATCGCCGCGACCCCGCCATCGGCGCCGACCTCTTCAAAGAGCGCCATCGCCCGGCGATAGCCATCCTCCGCCGCAGGGTAGTCGGCCTGCCGGTGTAGGCCATCGCCCAGAGCCGCGAGTCGGCCGGCTTGCTCGCTCCGGACAGTGTCTTCTTTTCCCAGGGAGCTGGTGGGAACTGCCGTGGGGCCATCCCGCCCGGTTCCGGCCTGCACACTGCCGCTGGGAACCGCGACCAGCCAAATGACAATTAACATTCTGCAACTGCATCGCCGCATATCGCCCTCCTTGTTTCGCGAGTCACTTATGAGGCAATAAGCGCGAGACTCGAAAACGTTCGCCGACATCAACGGCGGGGAGACGCTCTTTCGCGCAATGTCGCGTCATGACAGCGGCACTTGTCGCCTGATGACATCCCCTGACGCGCGGCCGGGTGCACAAGTGGGCGCGTAAATTTAGTTTCGGATTATCAGTTCTTGAGATATGCTTTCACCCAGAGGCAATCATGTCGGACTTCAACGTACTCAATCGCCGGCAATTCATAGCCGGCTGCACAGCTTGCGGCGCCCTCGCGACGAAGGCCGGCCTGGCCGCCGGGTTAGATGCAACCACGCTCATCCCGTCCGAAAAGGCCAAGGTGCGCCTGGTCTTCACTCATCCCGACCCGGAGCGGCAGGGCTGGCCGTATCAGCACTACGACTACGAAAGCCGTAAGAAGATGTACCTCGGCAAGTTCGAGGAAGCTTGCCCGAATGTAGAGTTCCTGCCGGTGACAGTCAGGACCAAAGCCGATGCGCCAGCCGTCCTTAACCACGACGATGAAGTCGACGGCTACCTTGTCTACATGCTAGGCATCCCCTCTGACGCGAATCGCGAGTTCGCCATGTCGGGACGCCCCACGCTCCTGGTGGACGATCTCTACGGCGGTACCGGGCAGTTTCTGAGCGTCTACCCGCAGGCGCTCGAGGCGGGCAAGCCAGTGGCGGGCGTCTCGTCTAGCTCATTCGAGGATGTGGCGGAAGCGGCCAATGTGCTCCCGGCGCTAAAGAAGCTGAAACTGTCGACTTTGCTCGACGTCACCGACCGCGACCTCAGCAACACCGTTTCGCTCTATCGCGACAGTCTGGGCGTCACGATCAAGCCAATCGGGATTGATGAGTTCAACGGCGCCTACGAACAGGCCGACGACGCTCAGGGCTCCGAGTGGGCCAAGCGCTGGAGCAGTGCGGCCAAGCGCGTGGTAGAGCCGTCAACGAAAGAACTTG
>CAYLSS010000901.1:0-2597 GCA_964385765.1 uncultured Solibacteraceae bacterium | reverse complement strand
CCCAGGAGGCCCTTCAGGAGGCCCAGCAGCTGGCCGAGCGGTTCGGGCACCAGCACTGCTCCCAGTCCAGCGGACCGGCGAGCCGGCGATCGTCACCGCGGCGAAGGTTATTGTTCAGCCACCAGGAGCGCACCATGCGCACCTTGCCGAGCTCACCGGCGCCGGCAATGTCGCGGGCCTTGAGATACAGGTCATAGCTGCGGCGCTGCATGCCGACCTGCACGACGCGGTCCGAGGCGCGGGTGGCGCGGACCATCTCGGCGCCCTGCTCCGGAGTCTGGCAGAGCGGCTTCTCGATGTAGACGTCCTTGCCTGCCGCCAGCGCGTCGAGCAGCATCCGGTGATGCCAGTGCTCGGGGGTGGCGATGATCACGACGTCGATTTCCGGGTCGTCGAGGAGCTGTTTGTAGTTCCGGTACGGTGTGGCAGGATGGCCGAGCTCGGACAGGCCCTTCTCCAGGTTCGGTTCGTAGACATCGCAGACGGCGGCCACCTCGACTGCCGGGTCCTGCTCGAAGACCCCGGCCAGGTAGCGGCCGCGTCCCCCGGCGCCGATCAAGCCGGCTCGCAGTTGCTCATTCGGAGAGGCCGCGAACGCTGTTCCGGTAGACAGCAGGAAGAATCTTCGGTCCATGCCCGAGAGAGTACCACGACGGTCGAGAGAGCAGACGGCCGAGGCGTTGTTCGTGGGTGGCGAGGCGGACCGGCAACCGGCGGCCCGCCCCTGACCATGGCTACCGGTTAGTGATGGGGATGGTTGCGGCCGTTGAGAGGCGTTCCGGCATACGGGAACACACGATTGTAGGTGATGTCGTTGGCATCCACGCCATCGCCGGCGGGGCCGGAGATCATCAGGGGATCGCCCCGAAGGTCGCTGATCACGGCGGTGACGCCGATATCCACCACATCGTCCCCAAACCGCCGTCCGTTGGGCCAGCCACCGGGAATCGTGCCCGCGGGAAATCCCGGGAGACCGGATTGAACGCTGCTGGTCAGCGCATCGCCGCCGAAAACGCTCAGGCGGCTGAACTCCGGGCTGCCCGCCAGCCGCGCCGGACCCGTGGAAAGGTCGACCTTGATCAGGTCCGGAATGAAGATCCCGACGAGGTCAGTGCGGTTGGTGCGCCGGTTGTCAGGCAGTCCGAGAAGTGGAATCAGGACCTGTGCGAGTTCGGGGTTGCGCGCGTACTTCTCGAACAGCGTGCGGTCGATTTCGGGGCTGGTTCGGCTATACCGGTCTTTGTCCTCGAGCGCGACAAACCCCTCGCAGAAGAGCGGATTGCCCTGCCGGCCTACCTGAACCCAGTCGCCGGTGTTGAGCGGGTCGCCGAAGCTCCGAAGTATGTTGAACGTCCGACGGCTCGTCGTGGCGTAGACACCCACCACGTGATTGGATCCGCCGAGCTCGGAGAGCGGGATGTTCAGGACAATCGTGTGTACGTTATAGCCGCCCTGGCTATCGAACGGTTTGTTCGGGCCGCCGAAGGAGAAGTCCAGATCGAAGATGGACTGGATGTCCGCGTAAAAACCATCCTCGCGCTGGCCGGCAAGGACCTCGTAACCGTTGGCCAGACCGTGGGTCCCCTGACGAGTGTATCGGTCCAGGTCCTCGCGGGCGTCCACGCCCGGCTTGGCCGGCATTTCACCATCGTCATTCTGGTTGTAGAAGCGAGTCAGCAATCCCTGGTTGTTCGGCGGCACCATGAGACGGCGGCCGCCGCTGAGCATGGTACGCGTGCTCGACAGGTGATTGATCTTCGTCACCGTGTAGGTCTGAATCAGGTTCTGGTTCTCGTCGCCGACGTTGACGACCGGGCCGGTGTAGGACTGCAGGATCGTCCCCCGGTTCTGGAACTCGGTCCGGAAGTTGAATTGATAGCTGAGTGTCTTGCGGCCGGCTCCAAGATCGTCGCCCACCGCGATGTGGATCTCATAGAGCACGTTGTCGTCGAAGTTGTACTTGTTCGGGCCGATGCCGGGCTCTTCGAACGGGTACACGGAGACCGCCGTGGTCAAAAACTGCAAGTTGCCGCTTTCGCTCCGAAAAGCGTAGACATCCGTCGTGTTGGCCGCGTCGTCAAGCGTGATCAGCGGCGCGTCCATGTGGCTTGAAGCGTACAGCGGCGAGATGGAGACCGCCAGGGCCGCCATCGCCGCGACCGCACGCACGCTTGTACTCTTTGTCATTGTCTATCCTCCAGATTCGCGGAACTGCTAAGAGTCGCGGCCCGCCTGATCGCCGGACCGATTGTCTTCAGAAAGCTTCATGCCGAGTTGGTAGAGCGCATTTTCGAGGCGTTTCTGTTCGGAAGGGAAGAGCATCTGGCGGATTTCACCGGCCCTTGCGAGCCTCGAACGGGCTTCGTCAGGACGCCCGGCGGCCGCGGCGATCGCTCCCGCGTGCAGCAGCAGACGGGCGTCGACCGTGCCTGCGGCCAGAGCTTTGCCCATGACCCGGTCCGCCTCATCGACTTCACCCGCGGCGAGCAGCGCCCACGCCAGAGCGTCGTATGTGTGCACGTCCTTGCGGTTCCGCAGTTCTGCCCGGGCCAGCCTCACGGCCAGTTCCGGAGATTCGCTCTTGGTTGCGAGGAAGA
>CAYLSS010000900.1:0-2603 GCA_964385765.1 uncultured Solibacteraceae bacterium | reverse complement strand
ACCCATGCTCGGCAGGATCATAATGTAGACCGCCGGGTGCGAGTAGAACCAGAAGAAGTGCTGGAACAGGATCGGATCCCCCCCCAGGGCCGGATCAAAGAATCCAATTCGAAACACTCGCTCCAAACCTACCAAAATAATCGCAATAGCCACGATCGGCGTTCCGAGAATTTGGATCAGACTCGTCGCGTAGTGCGCCCAGATGAAAAGCGGGAGTCGGAACCAGGTCAGGCCCGGCGCGCGCATCTTGTGAATCGTCACAATAAAGTTCAGACCCGTCAGGATGGAGGAGAAACCTACGATGAAGACACCCAGCGCGGTGGCGATCACGTGCGTGTTCGAGTAGGTGCTGCTGTACGGTGTGTAGAAAGTCCAGCCGGTATCGACACCGCCGGCAACCATGGCATACAGGGTAAAGAGACCGCCAATCACGTAGATGTACCAGCTCAGTAGATTGAGCCGGGGGAAGGCAAGGTCCTTGGCTCCAATCATCATTGGAACAAGAAAGTTCCCAAGCACAGCGGGCACCGATGGTATCAGGAAGAAAAAGATCATCGCCACACCGTGCATCGTGAACATCTTGTTGTAGGTTTCGGCGACCATCAGATCGCCGGCCGGCGTGATCAACTCGAGGCGAAGCATCACCGCGAACGCCCCGCCGATGAAAAAGAACAAAGTCACACTCGCCAGATAAAGGAGCGCGATCCTTTTATGGTCGCGAGTCAGAAGCCACGAGCGGATCCCGTACTCCACGTTCAGATAATGCGTGCGCGCCGTCTCCGGCAGTGCGGTCGAGGTCGTGCTCATGGTCGCTCCGGTTCCGTGTTGATTCTTTCAGCCGGTCCAAGTGACTTGATATACGCGATTAACTGCAATACCTGCTCCTCTGTCACCTGTCCTTGAAAGGTCGGCATCTGAGTTTGATATCCCGCCACAATCTTAGCCGAAGGATTAAGAATCGACTCTCGAATATAGGACTCATCCGCCACCACGGTCTCGCCGCTACGAAGTAGCACCTCATTACCGTAAACATCTTCCAGCACCGGTCCGCGGCCCGGGGCGTCCACCCGATGGCAACTCCGGCAGCCGAGCCTTTCGAATAGCGCCTCACCCGCCTCCGCCATCGTCTGTCCGTCGGCAGCGCCGCTTATCCACCGCTCATAGTCGACCGGTTCCATGACATACACCCAACCTTTCATCAAGGAGTGCTGGTTACCACAGTATTCGGCGCAAAATAGGTGATACTTTCCCGTTTTCGTCGGCTCGAACCACAGCGACGTGTACCGGCCCGGCACTACGTCCATCTTCACCCGAAAAGCCGGAATGAAGAAGCTATGAATAACGTCCTCAGTCGCCATGGTGAGCCTTACCGGGCGACCCACCGGAACATGAAGCTCATTGATTTCACGCTTCCCCTCAGGATGTTGAAGCTTCCACATCCATTGCTTACCGACAACATAGATCTCCATCGCATCACCGGGCGGATCAGCATTTTGGAAGTAAATCATAGTACCCCAGCAGAAAATCGCGAGGGCGATGATACCAGGCGTCACCGACCAGAATATTTCGAGCCGCGTAGATCCATGGATGGGCCGGGGAATCTCATCGGCCCGTCTTCTCCGGTATCGAATCGCGAAATAGAAGATCAAGGCGAAAATCAGAATCGAGAAGAATGCGCTAATGGCGACCAGGAGAAAGTACAAGCCATCCACGCTGGCCGCCACGGTCGAAGCATTGTCCGGAAATAGAGGGAATTCTTTCATGGCTGAGCCCCAGACTGACTCCCATCGAGTCGCCGGTCGCGCCGAAACATGATCACCATGAACAGAACCAGGGAAAGCAGTGTCGCCGCCCCAAGAACCCGGATGATATTCATCACGAGCAGGCCATACTTTCCGGTGATCGGATCGTAGTGGTAACAATACAGAAGTATTTGATCAACCGGCGAACCGATTTTGCCAGCAGACGCTTCCACCAACGCGAGTCTCAGATCGCGCGCGGAGTACTCGACTCCATAGAAATAGCGCGCTATTTTACCCTCCGGGGTCAGCACCACGACGCCGCTGGCATGAGCGAACAGATCGGTTTCAGGATCATAGGTGTAGCGAAACCCAACTGACTTGGTAAGTTGTGCGATCGACTGTTCTCCGCCCGTCAGGAAGTGCCATCCGTCCCGGCCGATATCGCGGCTGTATCTCTCGACGTATTCGCGCTCCTTGGCTATTGCCAATTCCGGACCTTCAGCGGGGTCGAAGCTGACCGCAACCACGTCGAACTCTTCACCCACACTTAACTTCATCGCGCGGAGAGCGCGCAAAAGACCGTTGAGCACCAACGTGCAAAGCATGGGGCACTCGTAGTACACCAGCGCAAGAATCACCGGTTTTTCACCGAAGTACCTGCCCAGTGTCACTTCATTGCCCTCTTCGTCAACGAAGCTTGTGTCGAGCGGTACAACATCGTTCAGGCGCTGGTCGAAGCCCACATCGCGCAACGTCGCTGGCACTTCGGTCGCCACAGCGGAGTTGGCCGCGAGCAGAAGAGTCCAGAACAGAACGGAAAGACGTCGACAAATACGAAATCTCATTTTTTCGCTATTTCCC
>CAYLSS010000899.1:0-2606 GCA_964385765.1 uncultured Solibacteraceae bacterium | reverse complement strand
GTCGGGCGAGCGCATGCTGCCCTGGCAGGTCCATCCGGTACTGCCATCCACATTCCAGTAAGGGGCGATCGAGAGTTTCGTTCCAGCAGTCGGCCGGCGGCTCTCTGAGAGTGCTCGGACCCACAGATCTTTCCCATTCACCTTCCACACCAGGGGCGGTTGAGCGAACCGCTTGCCGCTCAGTTTGAAAGCCTCCGGGTCGTGCGCCGCGAAGAACATCGTTCGAACCATTCCCGGTGTCCACCAGACGATTGTTTCAGCGGTGCGGACAAGGACGCTTTCCGGGAAGATTTCCACGGGGATCCGCGTGCCCAGACCCTGAGCGAGATGATGGACGAAGTCAGTCGTCA
This sequence comes from uncultured Solibacteraceae bacterium, assembly GCA_964385765.1. Lineage (GTDB taxonomy): Bacteria > Acidobacteriota > Terriglobia > Bryobacterales > Bryobacteraceae > CAWELS01. The sequence goes on along the minus strand of CAYLSS010000899.1, from coordinate 2,256 downwards.
GTTCTTGCGCCTCGCCGAGGAACGGTGCGCCTTCCGCCGTGTCGCGGCGGACCTCGTGCCAGGTGACGAACCCGCGGCTATTGCCCTGATAGACGAGTATCGCGCCCTTCAGCGTGAGGACTTCGCTGCCCCCAATGTCCACGTAAGTCTTCATTGCGCTTCTCCCCTGCTAGTTCACGCGCTCGTTGACGGGCAAGCTGCTCATCAAGCGACTGGCGCACGCCAGGGTTTCGCATACGACCGAGAGAATTGCGAAGGCCCCCCGCACGCCTTCCGCGGTCTCGCCATTGAACGGAACGATCAGGTTCGGCTCCGGCACCAGTTCCAACATTCCCTGGCTCTCCTCATCAAAACAGCCCTCGACGGCGTCGGCCCGCTCGAACACGGCCAGCAACGCAGGTACTGGTTCACCGTGATCGATCAGAAGTTCCCTCACATCGTCACCGATGTCAGGGCTTCTCCCCTGGTTCGACAGCCGGTCCAGCTCAACGGCCAACTCCATGATTTCCCGCGCAGCCGCGTCCTTGATCGAGGGAATCATCGTTCTAAGGGTTCGCCCGCTAAGCGGCCGTCGCTTAACCGACGCGGGTACGCAGCGGTCGATGTCGGGGAGTTCCACTTCGCCGGAGTCCGGGTCCGACTCATACCAGTCGCGAAGTCTCTCGACCCGATCGAATGCATCCCTATAGTCATAGGCGCGGACCCATCTATTGAGACCCCCGAGGAAGAGCTGCAAGAAGGTCACTGGCAGTCTCGGATGGACGCGCTCCAGCAGACGAAGCGTGGGGCCGAGAATCACGTATCCGGCGGAATCCGGCTCCAGCGTAAGGAACACTCTGGAGACACCTCTGGAATTGGCGTCAGTGGAATAGTAGCGGTCGAGACTCGTCGAAAGCATCAGGTTCAGGAAGAACTGCTCCCGAATCACCGGCTCGCCGTGATTGTGCAGCCAGCGGTCCAGTGCTCGCTTGAGGAACTCAAATGGGTTCAGTTTCCCCGCCATCCAATCATCCGAATCGACGATATCGGCTTCAAGGAAAGCGCTCGCCAACCGGGCGGCGGCCTGCCCCCCTTGCCAAAGTTGCTGCTCAAGGGGAATCCCGTCCAACCGTGGAATGGCCAGGCCAGACCCGACCGGCATCAAGTAGGCGGAAGCCAGGACGGAGGCGCGGTGAGGCGCGTTCCCCTTCGCTGGCGGGACGACGTGTGAAGCGCGCCGAGTATCAGCTCCGCGGCTTTCTGCCAATCCGGGCATCGCGTGAACCTCATCAATGGAGTCTGCTGTTCCGGGTGCCGGCCCTGCGCGAGCAAACGAAGCTCCCGCAGGACCTCTTCACGCTTCGACAGCCTGGATTTCATCGGGACTACCCTTTACTGCCGATCGCCCGGTCGAAGGTGTAGCGCATCTTGTCGCCGACCGCCTCCGGCCCGTTCACGACCGCCGTAGCCAGTTCGGGATACTGGGCCGAGTAGAATGCCTTGACGTCGTCGACGCTCATGGCAGGATTAGGGTCCGGCAAGCGAACGCCTAGGTATTGGAATATTCTGGTCATTTTCGAGACGGCGAGTGCCATGTTCATGTCCTCCTGTAGTCGACTAGATTGTTGACAACGTGTGCCGGGATTGATGTGAAGACGCGACACCATTCTCATCAGCTCAACTCTTGATCATTAGTGAAGAGGGGCCAGTCCCACTGGAAGGAAGGCCATCAGTCGCTTTTCAGAGCCCGACGTCGGAGGCTATGATGGCTGCAAGAATGTGGTCCAAAGTGAAGAGCTTGTTCAGGCGGGCGCCTAGCTCGGTCAGCATTCCCTCCGGGGCCGCTGAGCCGAAGGAAACCGGGACTGAACAATACATCGCGGACGCGCCGCTGACTGATCCAGCGGCGGACCGATTTGGCCGGTCTCGATTCGCGTCCCGAGTGGCGCAGACGATCGCGGAACGGAGGGACCCGACCAGCATAGTCATCGCAATCTCGGGTCTGTATGGAGAAGGGAAAAGTACGGTCCTCTCATTCGTTCAACATGAACTGGCCCAGCACAAGGACGTTGTAATCGTGTCTTTCAATCCTTGGCGGTTCACAAGCGAGGAGTCTCTTCTCGTCGGCTTCTTCAGAGCGCTGTCCGTTGCCATCAAGCGTCGCTTCACGACAGTCAGAGAAGATATAGGCAAGGTCATAGCCGATTATGGTGCGGTCGCGACCGAGTTGGTGAAGTTCAGGTATCAAGACGTAGAGATTGCCGCCGGGGACGCTAT
>CAYLSS010000898.1:0-2610 GCA_964385765.1 uncultured Solibacteraceae bacterium | reverse complement strand
GGAGGATACCGGCGGCGCGGAGTGGGGCCCGAATGACCGGGGAGCCACCTGCGACCTGGACGACAACGAGCCGTGCGACTTGCTGGCGGCCGCGGTCGAGGCGGCCGCCAGCCAGGTTGCGGTTGTCGTGCCGGCCGGCAACGATGGAGACCTCACTTTCGCCGGCTCTCGTTTTCCGTCTGAAAACTCGGTCAATTCTCCCGGTACCGCACCCTCGGCCGTCACGGTCGGTGCGATCACCAACGCTCATGTCCTCTATCAGTCGGTCAAGGTAACGGGCGACAACGTGCCCGCCCAGCTTCAATCGATTCCGGCGCTATTCGGTGACGGACCCGTCCCCGGCGGTCCGCTTACCGCTCCGCTTCGAGACGTGAATGCGACCGAGCCAGACCCCAGGGCCTGCACCCCGGTCGGCCTGGGCACGCTGAATGGAGCCATCGCGCTAATCGATCGCGGAGGCTGCGCGTTCGCGACCAAGATCATCAATGTCCAGAACGCCGGCGCCGTAGGCGCGATCATCCGCAATGACTCCGAGGCCCTGTTCCCAATCACCAGCGTGACCGACACCGCGATCCCGGCCGTTTTGGTGTCCAATGGCGACGGCCAGGCGTTGCGGGACTTCATTGCGCAGAACTTTGATCGTCCGGTGACGCTCGATCCGGCTCTCAATGAAGTCGACGCCTTCGCCGATGACATTGCTTTTTTCTCCTCCCGCGGCCCGTCCATCCGGAACCACAACATCAAACCGGAACTCGTCTCCGTTGGCACCGACCTTTACGTCGCCGCGCAGAATTTCGACCCGAATGGCGATATGTGGAATCCCACTCGCTACACTGCCGCACAGGGGACAAGTTTCGCTGTCCCGGCCGTGGCCGGAGCCCTGGCCCTTTCTCTGCAGATCAGTCCCGATCTGAATCCGGGCGAGCTGAAATCGACTGTCGTCAACACGACCGTCCCAAAAGACCAGCTTGTCGATTTCGACGAGAACGGAGTGCAGGTAGCCACCAGCGTCAAAGCCGCCGGCGCGGGTAGGCTCAACGTCGAGAATGCGCTGTTGACCACCGTGACGGCCGACCCTTCGACGCTCTCTTTCGGCGTCATCGATGGGACCCTGCCCGTTCGCTCGCTGCGGCTTACGAACCTGTCGGGCGAAACGCTCACGCTCAACCTCTCGGTCGAGCCCAATGACCCTCGAATCACTCTCAGTGAATCTTCGGTGACCGTGCCTTCGGGGCAGGTTGGAGAGGTGACTGTCAGCATCAACCAGGCGCCTCCCGCCGGCGCTCACGAGGGCTCTATTGTGGTCACCGGGGGCAGCGTGCCGATACGCGTCCCCTTCCTCTATCTGAGAAGCGATGGCGTCCCCTTTAACGTGGTTCCGGTAGCTGGAATGGACTTCGTCGGCAACGTCAACGAGTTTGTGGACCTCCGCGATTTCAACCTGCTCTTCAAAGTAGTGGACCGCTTCGGAATTCCACAGGCGGACGTCCCGGTGCTGTACCGGTCAACCCTCGGAGGGGGATTCATCGAATTCGCCACCGAAACCACTGACGACCTCGGCATTGCCGCTGCCACCGCCACATTGGGCCCCAACCCCGGCGAGCAGGAATTCACCGGCGAGGTCCAGGGCCGCCAGGACCTCGTCGCAATCTTCGCCGGCCGGACGAAGCTAAGACCCAGCATCGCCGGCGCCGTCGATGCAGCCACCGGCCTGACAGGCGACGGATTGGCGCCAGGTTCTTACATCTCGATTTTCGGAACCGCGCTCAGCGAAGGACAGCGTGTCTTTAATACGCCATTCCTGGCCCACTCGCTGGTCAACGTCAGCGTGAGCTTCGACCTGCCCGGCCGCTCCGTCAGCTATCCGGGCCGTCTGCACTTCGTCAGCGAAGGACAGGTGAATGTCCAGGTTCCGTGGGAACTCCAGGGAGAAAACCTCGTCCTGATCAAAGTGAGCACCGGGCCGTTGACCGAGAGCCCGTTGTTTAATGTCCCGCTCGCGAACCATTTGCCCGCTTTCTTCCAAATTACCGACCTCGGCGGGACAGGCCGGACCGTGGCGGCGGCGCTCGACGCGGGCTTTCAGGTTGTCAGCTCAGCCAACCCCGTCGGCCCCGGCCAGGTGGTGCAGCTTTTCATGAACGGACTTGGCCCGGTCGATAATCAGCCGCCCACCGGTGAGCCGAGCCCGGCATCCCCGCTGGCGCAGACATTGACCACGCCGCAAGTGACCATCGGCGGCTCGGATTCGGCAGTCACCTTCTCCGGCCTCTCTCCTGGAAGCGTCGGCCTCTATCAGGTCAACGTTGTCGTGCCACCCGGCCTCGAGGCGGGTCTGTATGAGGTGGTTCTCACAATCGGCGGGGTCAGCAGCACGCCGGCTCTGCTGTATGTCGGCGAATAGACGCGCGGACGCCTCTTTGACGTCCACATGTCGATGTCATCTATAATTGTGGGCTGGAAGAGGTTTCCTCCCTCCAATGCAAGACTTAATTAAGAAGCTTAAAGCGGAAATCACGCAACTTGACTACGAGTTGCGCAATGAGCTTCCGAAAGAGATCCTGAAGGCGCGTGCCCACGGTGATCTGAGCGAAAACGCGGAGTACCATG
>CAYLSS010000897.1:0-2621 GCA_964385765.1 uncultured Solibacteraceae bacterium | reverse complement strand
GTGGCGGGTCCGGCGGCGGCCCACTGAAAAGGCTTACTGCGCCGGCGCAATTTTGACCCTGATCGGAATCTGGTGGCCGGTCGGGCGGATGGAGAGAATGAGGTCGAAATTCCGGCCAGCCAGATCCTCGCGTGCCTCGCAGGCGAATACGAGGTCACGCTGCTCTTTTCCCGGAACTTCTTTGGATTCGACCGCCACCGAAAGTCCCTGGACCTCGGGATCGGTAATGGTCAGGTAGATGGCGCCCGGCATCCCGTTGCTGACGGTGATCGAGTCCTCACCGGCCTGAGCGCAGTCGAGGGTGACGGACGTCTTGCTGACGCGGACCTGATCCAGAATCTCCTCCGCACTTGGCATGTTCTGGATGCGATAGTAGGGCGAGGACTCATCCGTCTCGGGACCCGCCTTCATCTTGCCGAACGGCGTATCGACGCCATCCTCGCCCGGCGGGATGACGTACCACCACCACTGTCCTCCATCCTTCTTCCAAAAGGTGGTGAGCGGCATGGTAACAGGCATCCTGCCGGCCGGCGGCATGAAGAACTCGGTTCCTACGGCGACCACGACCTTGGCGCGTTCGAAGCCTTCGTCGTACTCGATCTTGACCATCTCGAAGTCGCGGTACTGATTCTTGTCGGCGACGAAAAAGGCGTCCTTGCTGTCCTCGTGGACGGCCTCGTCGGCGAGACGGAATTTTCCGTCAACGTGGGCCTGGTAGAAAAACTTCACCCTCTCGCGAAGCGCGCTGTCGATGTGCGGAGGGGCCTTGGAAAACAGTTCCGCCGAACCCTGCGGCCAACAGAGGGCCGGCCAGGTCAGCAGCGCGAGAAAGAAGAATCCAACCTGTTTCGAAACTGACATCGGCCTCACAATCTATGACGAAACCGGAAGGCGAAACGTCTAGAACTGATTTGCGATTCAGAGAATGGCTGGGCGGCAGGGATTCGAACCCCGATAGGCAGATCCAGAGTCTGCAGTCTTACCATTAGACGACCGCCCAGGAACGACAGTCCAATTCTTATGATACTACGGAGGCAGTGACGTCCAAAACCTCGCAGGGAAGGGCTGCTAAGGTTTAAGGAGAAATATTGAACGAGCCGGCCTCCGGGCTGACCAGTTGGATCCAGTGCTCTTCCACGCTGTCCCGATCGAACTCGTCCCGCCAGAAATCGAGGGCTTTCCTGGTTCGATTCGCCTGCCGTCGCTTGAGCAACTGCATTACCCGCCTCCTCTTGGACTTCCGGCCAACGCCCCGGTTGCGCCGCAGCAGCGCGCGTGTGGCCTCGCAGTCATTAATCTTTCCGAGCAGATTCTGAAGCCGGCGCAACTGTTCGAGCGGATCCGCGAATCGCTCACCGTACAGCGGCTCGAACAACTCCAGTGTGTATCGAAGGCGCTTTGCCCGCAGGCGGAACTGGTGCAATTCTTTCGGCTTGGCCGGGCCGGCGACAATCTGTCGACCGATGGCGAAGAACTCGCCAATCAGCGGTGGCAGGAACTCAACGAGGTTCTCGCCGACCGGTGAATCGGGCTTCCATTCGATGGCGCTCTTCATGGTGTCCTCAGTTCCAACGCGGCGCGCCATTCCTCGGCGAACTCCCTCTTCCGCCACCGCTTCACGCGGCGTCCCAACGCCTTTCTGGCGCGCCTGCGGTCCTGCTGCAGGTGTTTGTACAGCGCGCTGCGCTTCCCCACCCCGGCGGCCTCGAGAAACTCGAGAGCGATATCGCGGTCGCGGATCTTGCCCGAGTCTTTCATCAGCTTCCGCAATCGCGCCCGGATGCGGGTCCTCCCTTCACGCGGCAGAAGTGAGGAAAAGACGTCGAGGCTCTGCATGAACCTCCGCACCGCAATACGGATGTCGTGGACGGCGTCAGCGTCGAGCCGGGCCGAGCCATTCTGAATCCGGCGGGCAAGCTCATTGAGTCGCTCGTGAATCTGACCGCGAGCGAACGTGCGGATATCCGTCGGCTGCATTTTGAGTCTCCGAACGCTTGACAGGGAGTCCTAAGCTAGATATTGTAACTCTTTTGTCATCACAGGTCTACGGCCCATTTCTCTTTCGGACTCTCCGGTATTGATTCGGAGAGCGACGATAAAACGGTATAATTGGGGTGCTTCTGCTCGATGCCTTACTTTATTCCAAATCGAAATCGCGGGAAACTGATCATCGTCGAGGGAATCGACGGTTCGGGCAAGTCGACGCAACTCTCGCTGCTGAGCCAATGGATGCAGTCGAAAGGCGTTGCCGTCGCGTTCAGCGAATGGAACTCCTCTCCCCTGGTCAAGGAGACAACGAAGCGGGGCAAGAAGAAGCACGCGTTCACGCCGACAACATTCAGCCTGATCCACGCGACTGATTTCGCTGACCGGCTGGAGCGGTATATCCTGCCCATGCTAAAGGCGGGCGCGGTGGTGTGCGCGGATCGCTACGCCTACACAGCGTTCGCGCGCGACGTGGTCCGCGGGGTGGATCCGAGTTGGGTGCGCAACGTGTACCGGTTCGCCATCAGGCCGGATGTGGCCTTTTACTTTCGCGTTCCCCTCGATGTCGCCCTGGGGCGGATACTCGGAGGACGCAATGCCATCAAATACTACGAGGCCGGGATGGACCTCGACCT
>CAYLSS010000896.1:2348-2622 GCA_964385765.1 uncultured Solibacteraceae bacterium | reverse complement strand
CTGGTTCCTGCTGCCTTCAGTTCGGCAGGATGCGTTTTCCGGCTCTGTACGTAAGCAAATGTAAGCACCTATTTACGGCATCTTTACAACAGCCGTGTAACCACTTGACGTTGGCCTCCCGTCTCCTCTCTCAAGAAGTTTGACTGTTGTCTCACTTCAACTAAACTTTGGGCGCCTAACACCCCTGCGGCGCCCATTTCTTTTCTTGAAGAAGGGTGGACTGATTCAGTCAGCGAATTTGTAGCCGGAACCGTGGACGGTGAGAATCCACCGC
>CAYLSS010000896.1:0-2338 GCA_964385765.1 uncultured Solibacteraceae bacterium | reverse complement strand
GTGGACGTCCAGCGTACGGGTGGCGCATGAGAAGGTGAATCCCCAAACCTTCTCGAGTAGCTCCTTGCGAGTCACGATCTGTCCGCGGCGCTCAAGCAGATATCGGAGCAGTCCGAGTTCCTTCGGCGGAAGCGGGATCAATTGCCCATCACGGACCACGCTGCCCCGTTCGAAGTCGAGAACGGTGCCTCCCAGCAGGAGTTGCACAGGCAGGCGCCAGGAGTTCCGGCTGGAACGCCGCAGAAGAGCTTCCACCCGCGCTGCCAGCTCCAGCGGATCATACGGCGTTGTCAGATAGTCATCGGCTCCCAGTTTCAGGGCCAAAACCTTGTGATAGATATCGTTTCGCGCCGTCACGATCATGATCGGCACGTCGATGCCTTGTTGGCGCAGGTCGCGACACACGTCCAGACCATTCTTCTCGGGAAGAACCACATCCAGTAAAATCAGGTGGTACACCTCCCGCACTGCTTTTTCGCAGCCGCTCTCACCATCCTGCTCAGAATCAACCGCGTATCCCTCTGACATCAACTGAACACAGAGCGCGGTACGCAGATCATCTTCGCCTGCTACCACGAGAATCCGCTTTGCCATTAGTTTTCTGTCGCGGAGCAATAGTTGCGCCGATCTCCTCTCAACACGTCATTGAGCAGCGAGGACCGGCTGCGGAAAGGATCTCCGTTCGCAGGTTTTGCTGCCGGCGGGACGCAGCCTCAGCGTGCGGGGAAACCAGGCGTGGTTTCAGGTTGCGCGTCCGGCCTAAATTTACAGACGCAAATTCGGTTTGCTGCGGTTACCCTCAAAGCGCTGGCGATCCCCTGGTCCAAGCCGGATTGCAAGGGACCGTCACAATCACCTTGCAATTCCTTACATTTTTGAGCCGTTGATAATGTTGATGCCAGACTATTCGGATCCGGCGAACTGGCCTTCCAAACCCCGCTCGAGAGGAAGCGTTTCCGGTATGTCTTCAAGGCAGCGTCTCGCAAGACCATACTCGAAGCCGCGGTCAAACGCCTGGAGATTCACGTCTTCGGTTCCCGGCGGGACCGAGTCCGCGACCGCCCGGCGCAAGGCCTCGCGGTCAATCAACTTCGTAACGGCGCCGAAGAAGCCCACCATGACCACGTTGAGAAAAAGCCTCCTGCCGATCTCTTCGGCGAGCCGGGTCGCGGGAATGCCGCATGCCCTCACGCCACTCGGCAGGTGCCGCAAGCGCACAAGGTCCTCTTCAACGAGAAGAATCCCGCCAGCCCGCAACTCGGGGGCGAATTTGGTGTACGCGTCCTGGGACATCGCGATCAGGATGTGCGGCTGCGTGATGTAGGGGTACAGCACGGGCTCCTTCGACAGGACCACCTGGGCGCTGCAGGAACTGCCGCGGGCTTCGGGACCGAAACTCTGTGTCAGCGTGGCGTAGCCGTCCTCGAAGATCGAAGCCGCTTTGCCGATGATCATGGCAGCAAGGATCACACCCTGACCCCCGAATCCTGCAACTCTCAGCTCGGTTATTGACATGTCAGCTCTCCGGTGTGCACAAAGCGCTCGCCGAGTTTCCTCTCCATCGACTGTTCCATCGTCTCCAGATAGCTCGGCCGCTCGATGTCAACGAACTTGCCGACAATGATCGGCTTGCCGTTTTCGAGCGCCGCTTCAGCCGTGGTGGCGCCTTTCTTCATCGTGCTGTTTTCTTTGTAGAACTTCATCGCGGCGAGCCCGTCGCCCTGCTTGTTGCGCCGCTGGAAAAGGGTCGGGCACGGCGAAAGAACCTCGATGAAGCTGAAGCCGGGTTTGCTGAGGATCTCTTTGATGCCGCGCGAGAGTTGGCGTACGTGGAACGTGGTCCAGCGCGCGACATAGGTGGCGCCCGCCGCCTCGGCCAGATAAGGCAGATTGAAGGGCGGCTCATAGCCGCCGTACGGGGAGGTTGTGCTGATCGCCGCCACCGGCGTCGTCGGCGCCGCCTGCCCTCCCGTCATTGCATAGATCAGGTTGTTTACGCAGATGACCTTGATGTCCATGTTGCGCCGGGCGGCATGGATGATATGGTTGCCGCCGATCGCGAACAGGTCGCCGTCCCCCGAATAGACCACCACCTTCATGTCGGGCCGCGCCAGCTTGAGCCCGGTGGCAAAGGGAATGGCCCGCCCGTGTGTGGTGTGGAAAGAGTCCAGCTTCAGATAGCCGGCGACGCGTCCGGAGCATCCGATTCCCGAGACAATGGCGATCTTGTCGAGATCCTCCTTCGATTCGATTAGCGCTCGTGTAAAGCAGTTCACCGAGGTCCCGATGCCGCATCCCGGGCACCAGATGTGGGGAATCCGATCCATCCTCAGGAACT
>CAYLSS010000895.1:648-2626 GCA_964385765.1 uncultured Solibacteraceae bacterium | reverse complement strand
TTCTCGAAGTCCCAAGCGCTGACAACGATATCCCGAAGCGCTGTGTAGCGGGGTTCCCACCCCAGCTTCTTCCTGAGCCGACCCGAGTCAGCCACGAGTTGCGGCGGATCACCAGGACGGCGCGAGCCAACCACGTGGGGGACCTTCCGTCCGGTCACCTCTTCCACCGCACGCAGCACGTCCCAAACGGAATGGCCACGACCTGTGCCGACGTTCATGGCATCGCTACCGCCCCCTGCCAGCAGGTGCTCGACCGCCCTTATGTGCGCCTGCGCCAGATCGCTGACGTGGATGTAGTCGCGAATGCAGGTCCCGTCCGGCGTGTCGTAGTCGTCGCCGAAAATCGTGACCGGCTCACCGGTTGCAATGGCCCGGAACAACAAAGGGATCAAGTGTGTTTCCGGTTCGTGTTCCTCGCCCAGCCCGGATCCCGGTTCGGCGCCGCAGGCGTTGAAGTAGCGCAAGGAGATGCTGCGCAGATCACCGTAGGTATCGAGCCAGCGCAGCACACGCTCGACGGTCACTTTTGACTCGCCATACGGACTCATCGGATCGAACGGAGCGTCCTCGGGTATCGGCGATTGCTCCGGGGTGCCGTAGACAGCCGCGGTGGATGAAAAGACCAGGCGCCGCACGCCGGTTGCTTTCATCGCGGTCAGCAACGACAGCGTCCCGCCGATGTTGTTCGCGAAATAGAGCTCCGGGTCGCGTGTCGATTCGCCCACGGCAATATAGGCGGCGAAGTGGATCACGGCGTCAAACCTCTCCGCGGCGCAGAGGTCTGTCAGCGCCTCGGTCTCGCTGAGGTCCATCTCCCGCAAGCGCTCTGGCGGAACGCTTTGACGATGTCCCCGGGACAGGTTGTCAACGATAACGACATTATGTCCCTCTTTGAGCAGGTGGTAAACCGTGTGCGAGCCGATGTAGCCGGCTCCTCCCGTAACGAGAATCTTGGACATGATCAGACCCCTTAGGATGACATATCCACCGCACGCAATAGTATAGTCACCGGTATGCCCAGCGGCGCTCAACTGTTTGTCGATTCCATCATCGAACTTGGATTTCGCGAGATCTTCACCCTCGTCGGCGATCACCTCAATGAGGTGCTGGCCTGCACCGCCGGTCGTGATATCCGGGTGATCGACCTGCGGCACGAGTCCGGCGTGACTCACGCCGCGGACAATGTCGCCCGACAGCGCCGCCGCCCCGCTCTCAGCCTGGTCACCGGTGGTCCCGGGCATACCAATTCACTTACCGGCATCGCCACCGCACACCTGGTAGGCAGCCCCCTCATCGCCGTTAGCGGCGCGGCCGCGATCGCGCCGGCCGGACGCCAGGTGTTTCAGGTGATCGACCAACTGTCGATGGCCGCGCCGGTGGTCAAATGGTCCGCGCAACCGACATCCTCCGCCCAGATCCCGTACTACCTGGGCCGCGCTTGCGCCGAGGCGACGGCCGGACGGATGGGTCCCGTCCATCTGACGGTGCCCGTCGATGTCTTCACCGGACACACCGATAGCCCGTTACCGATGCCCGTCCCCGCGTCGAAAGCGCCTCCCTGCCCCGCCCAGTCAGAAGTGGTACGTGCGATCGAACTGCTCGAGAAAGCCGAACGGCCCATCGTGATCGCCGGCAGCGGGGTCTGGTGGTCGGGCGCCGGCCAGGAATTCCACGCTTTCCTCGACCGCACGAGACTCCCGCATTACTCGATCAACATGGCCCGCGGCATTGTGCCGGATGACCACCCCAACGCCATGGGCTTCGCCGACCCGGCGCTGAACCGCGCCGTCCTCAAAAGCTTCCCTGACGCCGACGTGATCCTCGTCCTCGGTAAACGGATCGACTGGCGGCTCATGCTCGGCGGACGGCCGCTGTTTTCTCCAGAGTCAAAATTCATCCAGGTCGATATACATCCACAGGAACTTGGCAATACGCGGCGCCTCGAGTTGGGAATTTGCGCCGATCTGAAATCCACGCT
>CAYLSS010000895.1:0-638 GCA_964385765.1 uncultured Solibacteraceae bacterium | reverse complement strand
GGCCATGATGAACGATGCCCTTGGCGAAGCCGGCCCGCCGGAGCCCACCGCCTGGCTCGAAAGCCTGCGCCGCGAACGCGACCAATGGCGAGCCGAGGTCGCCCTCCGCGCTCGGGACACCGGATCCCCCATCCATCCGGCGGCATTCTACTTCGAGCTGAAGAAACACCTGCCCGACTGCTTGTACGCCTGGGACGGCGGCGAGTTTGTCCACTGGGGCCGCGTGATCCTGCCCGCGAGGCGACCTGGCGGCTGGGTCCGGCTGGGTCCCATGGCCACCATCGGGGCGGGGCTGCCGAATGCCATCGGTATGCAGATCGCCCATCCGGAAGAGCGCATTCTCATGATCACCGGCGACGGTTCACTCGGCTTTTATCTTGCCGAACTGGATTCGCTGGTCCGCCATCGCCTCCCAGTCGTCATCATCGTTGGCAACGACGGCAGTTGGGGAGTCGAGCGCGAACTACAGAGTGGCATTCAGGGAACCACCATCGCCTGCGACCTCCGCCGCACCCGCTATGACGAGGTCATGAAGGGCCTCGGCGGCCAGGCCGAGCACATCACGAAACTGGAAGAAGTGGGCCCCGCCATCACCCGTGCCTTCGCCAGTGGCGAGCCGTATCTCCTCAATGTCGAGA
>CAYLSS010000894.1:0-2628 GCA_964385765.1 uncultured Solibacteraceae bacterium | reverse complement strand
GCCGGCTGATGTCGATTCAGCGCCGGATATCGCGCCGGCGTCTGCGGGCATTGCGCGGCAAGGAGATGTCCGTCCTGGTAGAAGGACCGTCTCCGGAGACGGAGCTTCTGTGGGAAGGCCGGCTGGACTCTCAGGCGCCCGAGATCGACGGAGTCTGCTACATCAATGACGATGGCGGACACCCGATCGCCCCCGGACAGATCCGCCGCATCAAGATTGGAGAAACCCACGACTATGATCTGGTGGGCGCTCTGACCGATCGGCCACCGGGGGCGGATGGAGCTTGCGCCGGGATGCTGCTGCCGATCCTCTCGGAGAAGACATCGCTTTCAATCTCGCGTGGACTATGAAGTGCCCAATCTGCAAAAAGAAAGTTGCGGTCGACGATCCCTTCATGCCGTTCTGCAGTAAGCGCTGCAAGCTGATCGATCTTGGCAACTGGGCCTCGGAAAACTACGTGATCTCGACTCCAATCGACGAATCCGACGAGGCGGAAACACCGCCGGAGCGACAGCGTGAAGACTAGGCTGGCCCACGTTCTGGCCACGTGGTTCGGCTGCGGGTATTTCCCGGTTGCCCCCGGCTCTGTCGCCTCGGCGGCCGCGATCTTGATTGCGTGGGTAATGTCGGAGGCATTTGGATGGGGTTGGCCGCACTTGGCGGTGGCGGCGGTCGCGACGACGGCGGTCGGCGTGTGGGCCTCGGGTGCGGTGGCGCGAAGCACCGGGAGAAACGATCCGAGTATAGTGGTGATTGACGAGGTCGCCGGGCAGTGGTTCGCGCTGTTCGGGGCTGTGGCCTGGGACTGGCGGAGCCTTCTGGCGGCGTTCGTGCTGTTTCGTGTATTGGATATCTGGAAGCCTCCACCAATCAGACAGGCGGAGAGGCTCCATGGAGGAGTCGGCATTGTAGCCGATGATGTCATAGCCGGCCTCATTGGAGCTTTTCTGTTGTGGGCCGCGACGCAGTGGTTATTGAGTTAGTATGGCAAAGCGAAAAAGCAGTAACGGCGGGCCGGAAATCGCCCAGGTGACCCCCGGCGCCGCGATTCCTGGTGGCGAACTGATGATACGGGGCGCCGGCTTCTCGAATGTCGGGCAACCGAGGGTAATGATTGGCGAGCAGGCCGCGCCGATCGTGATCGGATCCGACAACTTCGTGATCGCCCGCGTTCCGGAGGGCGCCGTCGTCGGTGAGATGACTGTCGTTGACGGGGAAGATGTCAGTGACGTTTGGCTCTGTGACATCGGCCTCCAAATCGCCGATTCCCTGCACCCGGTGGCAAACCCCGCCGTGGACCGTCAAGGGAACATTTACGCCACCTTCAGCGGATCACGAGGACAGAAGACTCCGGTGTCGATCTTCAAGATCGACCTCAACTACGAGACGCAGCCGTTTGTCACCGACATCATGAATGCAACGGCGCTGGCTTTTGACCGGGAAGGGATACTCTACGCGTCCAGCCGAACCGACGGGACGGTTTATCAGGTCAACTCGCGAGGCAACCTGTCCGTCTATGTGGAGGGGATGGGCGTGGCCACGGGTCTGGCCTTCGACAAAGAAGAAAACCTGTATGTGGGAGACCGCAGCGGTACGATCTTCAAGGTCAGCCGGGACCGGCAGATTTTCGTCTTCACCACCGTGGAACCCTCCATCTCGGCTTATCATCTGGACTTCGGCCCGGACGAAGCCCTGTACGTGACCGGACCGACCACGTCCAGCTACGATTCCGTGTACCGGGTAACGCCCGACGGCGAAGTGGAAGTCTACTATCGCGGCCTCGGCCGCCCGCAAGGCATGACCTTCGATATCGCCGGCAACCTTTACGTCGCCGCCTCGCTGGGTGGACGGAAGGGCGTCGTACGGATCGACAATGATCGCAATGCCGAACTCTTCCTCTCCGGACCGAATATCGTCGGGCTCGCCTTTACGCCGTCACGGTCTTTGGTGCTCGCCACCAATGGAGCTCTGTTTCGCTGTGACGTCGATATTCAAGGACACCCCCTGCCTTAGCGATCCGTCCGGACAGCCACAATGAACGCGGAAATCATTGCCGTCGGTTCCGAATTGCTGACGCCGGCCCGCGTCGACACCAACTCGCTCTGGCTCACCGATAAACTCAACGGAATCGGCGTCGAAGTGACATCGAAAAGCGTTGTCGGCGATGACCGCGAGCGGCTGTCGGCGGCCGTACGGTTGGCTGTGGATCGCGCCGAGATTGTCATCACCACCGGCGGGCTTGGGCCGACCGAAGACGATGTCACCCGGGACGCCGTCGCACAGGCGCTATCGCGGCAGATGGTCTGGCGGCAGGAGCTTTGCGATGAGATCGAAGACCGGTTCCGCCAGCGAGGGCGCGAGATGGCGTCGATCAACCGGCGGCAGGCGTACGTCATCGAAGGAGCCGACGCGCTGCCGAACCCGAACGGCACCGCTCCAGGTTTGTGGCTCCTGACGGCTGAAGACAAGGCCCTGATGCTGCTTCCCGGTCCGCCGCGCGAGATGCGACCGATGTTCGAAAAGCATTGCTTACCCCGGCTGGCGAATATGGTTCCGGCAACAGCCATCCGGACCCGCATATTCCGAGTCACCGGAATGCCCGAGTCGGACCTGGACCAACTGATATCT
>CAYLSS010000893.1:0-2628 GCA_964385765.1 uncultured Solibacteraceae bacterium | reverse complement strand
ATCGGGGTCGGCAACGTCGGCCGCTATGACGAGGCCGTTTGGCTGCGGGAACGCGGTCAGCTTGGGCTTCCTCCGAATCCGGCCACCTTGCCGCGCCTGCTCAAGCACGGTGGCTATGACACCGGCTGCTTCGGCAAGTGGCACCTCGGTTACGAGCCTCAGTTCTCGCCGCAGCGCCATGGGTTCGACGAGTTCTACGGCATTCTGGGAGGTAACGCCGACTATTTCACGCACCGGGAGGCAAGCTCGCACTGGCCGGTGCTCTACCACAACGGAGAGCAGATCGAAGAAGACGGATACCTGACGGAGTTGTTCGTCGATCGCGCGCTGGGCTGGCTGCGGCAGCGCGGCGACCGTCCGTTTTTTCTGTATCTCCCGTTCACCGCGCCCCACACGCCTCTCCAGGGGCCCGGTGACCGCGACAAGATCATCACCGACGAGAACTGGAACCAGGGAGATCGTACCACCTATGTGCGGATGGTCGAGGCGATGGATGACGGCATCGGCCGGGTGCTCGCAGAGCTCGATTCCATGGGGGTCGCGGGCGATACCCTGGTCGTCTTCCAAAGCGATAACGGCGGTTATGCGATCAGCCGCAATGATCCGTTCCGGCGCGGCAAGGGCGTGCTCTGGCAAGGTGGAATCCGTGTTCCATCGGTAATGCGATGGCCGGGCATGATCCCTGAGGGCTCGGCCACCGATCAGGTCGCATTGACCATGGACCTGCTTCCGACATTTCTGGCCGCCGCCGGGCTTCCACTGCCCGCCAACCGTCCCATCGACGGCATCGACCTGCTGCCGGCGATCCGCGGCGAGCGGGATCCCGCTGTTCGAACCTGCTACTGGCGGTACAAGCGTTTGGAAAACCGGCGCAAGGCCATCCTTCACGGCGACATGAAGTACATCTGGGACAATGGCGACGAGTATCTCTACAATGTCGCCGAGGATCCCGGCGAGACAGACAACCTGCTCGGAGAGTTCCCCGGCGTGCTGGCGGAGTTCAAGGACAAAGTGGCGGAGTGGGAGGAGGAGGTCAAGGCCCCCCGCCTGGAGGAGTTCAGGGGAGGCTGAAAGTTCCCCTGAGGACAAAGCGCGGATTGCGGCGCGTTCTCAATCCGCTCGATAGACGACGTTCAGTAGTTCCCGCCCATCGGCTAATCGATTCAGGTTCTCGGCGATGTCGCGCATCCGTCCCTCGACCGTCCGCATTGTCCAGCCGGATATGTGTGGTGTCAGGATCACGTTCGGCAGCTCGTGAAAAGGGAAGCGTGACGGGAAACACGGCTGCGCCGGATTGTCCGGATACCGGTACCAGACATCGATTGCGGCTCCGGCAATGCGCCCCTCGCGCAGCGCCTTGTAGAGAGCGCGCTCGTCGACTACCGGCCCGCGCGCGGTGTTGATCAGGTATGCATCGGGCCTCATCCGTGAGAGCTGCGTCGCCCCGATGAGACCCTCGGTTTCGGGCGCCAGGGGACAGCTCGGTATTACGAAGTCGGCCGTCGCAAGCTGCTCGTCCAGACGGTCATAACCGGCGCGCAGAGCGAAACCCTCCGCCACACCTTCGGGGGTCCGGGACAGCACGACGTTCCGCATCCCGAACGCGCGGCTGCGCGCCGCGGTTTCCTTTGCGATGTAGCCCAGGCCGAGGAACAGCGCGGTGCGCCCTTCGATGACGCCGATGTTGGGTGTCTCGCCCCAAACGCAGCTATCGCGCCAATCGCCGGCGCGGAGCTGGCGATCATACTCGCCCGGCCGCTTCACCAACATGAGCATACACATGAGGATATGCTCGGCAATCGACGTCTGATGATGGTGGGTGTTGGCGACCGTCACGCCCGGACGCAGCAAATCGAACGGCATACCGTCGACTCCAATGCCGGCCACTTGAATCAGCCGGGCATTTTTCGCGGCCTCGATCACCCGAGCGCCGAGGCCGAAGCCGACAATCGCGTCCGCCCGTTCGATCTCCGTGGCGCGATCGGCCACCTCCCGCTGGTCGCGCATGACCGAGATCGCCCACGGCGACCGCAACTGCCGCTCGATGAGGTCCCTGCCGATGGCAGCCATCCCACCAATCAAGACCACTCGCATGCGCCTCTCGGTCACCTCGCCAGTATAGCCAACGATAGCGCCGCCACCGCCCGTTATACTGGGAATCCATGTCCACATCTTCTCGCCCGGTGCGCGTGCGCTATGCTCCCAGTCCGACCGGCGACTTCCACGTCGGCGGCGCGAGGACGGCGCTTTTTAACTACCTTTTTGCCCGGCACCACGGCGGTCGGTTCATCGTGCGGATTGAAGATACTGACCGGAAACGCTACAACCCGGAAGCGCTCGGGTGGCTGCTTGACGGGTTGCGCTATTTGGAGCTGGAGTGGGACGAAGGTCCGGAGGTCGGCGGCGAATACGGGCCGTACGTGCAGACGGAACGTCTCGAGATCTACCGTAAGCACTGCCGGGAGTTGCTCGCTGGCGGCCACGTGTACCGCTGCTTCTGCACGCCGGAGCGAATCCAGGAGGTTTCCAGGGAGCGTGAGAAACGCGGCGAGCGTCCCGGCTATGACCGTCACTGCCGCGACATCGATCCCGCCAGCACGGAGCGCCGGGCAGCGGCCGGAGAAACGC
>CAYLSS010000892.1:2278-2629 GCA_964385765.1 uncultured Solibacteraceae bacterium | reverse complement strand
AGTCCGGGTCAGATGCCCGGCCGAAGCCTTCGGCGATGTTGGCCATGATTGAGACCGATGAGCGGCGGATTTGGTCGCGGAGGGCGAAATCTCTGGTCGCTGGTCGGGGGAACCGGAGGATCAGCGGTAGTCGTGGCATCGGGCGAAGATCTCGAGGATTGTCAGGGTACGGGTTTCGTGGTCGGGGGTGAAGACTACCCGGTAGTCACCGGCCCGAAGACGGTATTCGTTCTGGCGGCCCCGCAGCTTCTTGATGTCGCCTTCCATCAGCTTGTCGATGGCGTCGCGCAAACGTTGTTGCGTGTTCTTGTCCAGTTTGTCGAGCGATTTGGCGGCGTTCCGCGTGAGGAC
>CAYLSS010000892.1:0-2268 GCA_964385765.1 uncultured Solibacteraceae bacterium | reverse complement strand
CCACTCAACCGAGCCGTTGTCTGACATCCTCCCAAGCCACCACCTCGCCGCGGCGCAACTGCTCGCGAGCCGCGTCCAGGGCGCGGGCCTCTTCGGCCGGGGCTTCCTCGTCTTCCTCCGGCGCCAGGAGAAGCAGACTCGTCAGGGGATCGGCCGGGGTGGTCTGGTTGAGAAACTGGACGAAACGCAGAGCCACGAAGACTTCGGGCTCGGGCAGCGCGTCAACCAGGTTGCGGAGCTGCTCACGGGCGGTCATGGGTCCTTGTTTCATTTAACCACGGATTCTGGGCGGGTTCTGGCTCAAAAACAGGGGACAGATTTCCTTGGTCAACTCCCTGGCGTCCTGCCAGGCGTCGATGTCTTCGAATCGGCGGAAGGGCATTGCTGGTTGCTGGTTGGGGGGCGGTCGGTGGTCAAAGAGCGGTGGCTGTGGCTAGGAGGATTCTGTCTTCCGGATGCGGGCGGCGGCTTCGCCGAGTTCTGGCGCCTCCTGGGATGCTGCCGTCCAGACGATGTCCCAATCAATGCCGAAATAGGAGTGCACCAGAATATTGCGGAATGCGATCACTTCCGGCCACGGGATCTCTGGATGCCGCTCGCGAAGCTCCGGTGAGATCTTGGCACAGGCTTCTCCGATCACGGTCCGAATGCGGGCCACGGCATCGCGGACCGTCCGGTTGGCCAGGCATTGTTCCTGTCCCAACCCGGAAATGTCTTCCGCGATGTTCGCTGCTGCCTCAATGATGTCCTGGAGATAGAGCTCGTCACGCCGCATAGGCCGGGCGGGCCTCCTGAAGCACGGCTTCCCGGATCAGAGGCTTCAGGCCTTTCTTCGATACCAGATCCACCGGGCGTCCGAGCGCCTCGGAAAGCTCCCTCATCAGGCCGGCGAATCCAATCAGCCCCACGGCCGCCTCGCTGTCGAACTCCACCAGAAAATCGATGTCACTGTCCGGACCCGCGTCCCGGCGGACCTGCGATCCGAAGACAGCCAGTTCCTTGACATGGTACCGCCGGCAGATCTCACCGATCCGCTCCGTCGGCAGAACGACGCCGCTGGGAAGTCTCATATCCACAGTCCAAGTATAGCGATGGTTGGCGTCGTCTCTGGTCGCTGGTCGGAATCTGGTCTTTAGTCCTTGGTCGCTGGTCGGGAAGCAGTGGCTAGTGCCTGGTGCCTGGGGCCTTGCGGCAGTGCCTGGTTCCTGGTGCCCTCCTTCGCTAAAGCTCCGGCGTGCGAGCTGGTGGCTGGTCGGGGCATCAGAGGCTTGTACGTTGGCGTGCGACATGCCAGAAGTGGAGGATCTCGACGATCTGTCGGTCCTCCTGCAACTGATAGTAGATCCGGACCGGAGTGTGCAAGACTTTTCGTACGCCGGGTCGCTGTGCAACCGGCGACCCCATGTGCGGGAAGCTCCCGAGCAAATCGACGTGATTCAGAAGGGCGTTTCCGAATCGCTCCGCAGCAGTCGGGTTGTCGGCGCGGATGTAGTCCAGGAGGACCTGGAGATCGGCTAGTGCGTCTTCGGTGTAGAGGATGCGGAAAGCCATTCCTGGATGCGCTGGCGAACCTCTTCGGCCGACACGACCCGGCCTTCCGCTGCGGCCTTGGCGCCGCGGTCGATCGCCGCCAACGTGGCTTCGTCTTCCTCGTCGCTGATCGGCACCGGCTGGTCCATTTTCGCTTCGGCCATACCTTTAAGCTAGGGCATCGGGAACTCGGAATCAACCACAGAGAGCACGGAGAAAAGAGAGTGCCTAGTTCCTAGTGCCCCTCCTTCGCTGAAGCTTTCCACCGTCGCCAAGGCTTTGGCGGGCAAGCCGACGGCCAAGCTGGTCAAGGAAGGAAAGCAGTCAGCCATCAGCAGTCGTCAACCACAGAGATCACACAGGGCACGGAGAAAGCAGGGCCTGGTTGCTGGTTGCTGGTCGGGGGATCCTGGTTGCCAGCTAGTTGCTGGTTGCTGGTCGCTAGAGTAGTTCTGCGAATTCCTCCACTGTCAGGCCGGCTCCCTTGATCAATGCGCGCAATGTGCCTTTGGCCAGTTCCTTGTGGTCCGGGATCACCAGACGGCCGTGGGGCGGTTCACTCCGGCGGAGAACGATGTGACTGCCTCGCTGGCGGTCCACTTGATAGCCCACCTTGCCAAATGCCTTCACCGCGTCGGCGCCGGAGATCACCGGCAACTTCACGCCGCCGGAACCTCGATGAGCTCTTCCTCCACGCCTTCCGGGACGGCCTCGCCATGCTCGGCCAGGCTCTCCAGG
>CAYLSS010000891.1:0-2636 GCA_964385765.1 uncultured Solibacteraceae bacterium | reverse complement strand
CTTCCCGCATCCGCGGCTCAATCTCGCCGTGCAGGCTCTTGTCGTTGATGCCGGCCTTGATGCTGCTGCCGCCGCCAACCATCGTCGGCACCAGGCCATACTTCTTGATAACCGCGAAGTATTCCGGACCCCGCAAGTCGAACCCCCGGACTCCCAGGCGGGCTGCCTCGCGGCACATTCCCTCCATGTCGAGTTCCGCTCCGCGGAAGACGCCCCGGCAGACTGCCTGCTTCAGCCGGCCTTTGCGGACCACCTTATCCGCGCCGGAGGCCAGTCCCGCAGCCGCGGCGCCGGCGGTAACTCTATTGAGGAAGGTTCGTCGCTGCATGGTCTATATACTATCAACGGATCGCAAGGTCTTCTCAAAGATCCGGCCGCCGCCGACCCGCTATCATCGAAGCTGATGGGTTTCGCGCTGTGGATCGAAGGCGATACCGCTGTTGCCCAGGGTACGCACGAGTATCGTCCGATGGGCGCCGCGGTGGTCGCCTCAACCGACATTTTTCAGCCCAGGGATTTCCGGTCGCGCGGTACTGTCCGGCCTCGCCGCGGCGAGTCTTTCATCGGCCTTTTTGCTTCGCTCCAACAGGTGAATCGCTACCTCGTCCGCCGTCGGTCACAACCAAAGCAAAAAAAACCGAAATTCGGATCAAAGCGCCAGCTATCAGTCATCTAGCATTCTCGCAAGAGGGCCTCCGCCAGCCGATTTCTTGGGAATCGAGCCCCCTGATCAATACAATCAAGTGGAACCCCTCGTCACCGAGACTGTTCCGATCCCCTGCCCGAGAGGTAACTAGATGACCCGCATGGAACTTGCTTGCAGTACTCCTGTCAACCACGCCGGTACGGTGTTGGAACCGTCTCCGCAAGACAACGTGATCCCGGCTCGATTCACTTGCCAGTGGTTGTCCGAAGGCACCGGCAACCGTTTCAACGCAATGGCCGGACGCGACGCGGAGGCGCATGGAGGGATGCTCGATCCGCTGCTGCTGCTGCTTGCCGGGCTTTCGGAAAGCGATCGGGCATCGCTTGCCGCAGCCCTGAGCAGCTACAGCGAATGGCGGCGGCTCCCCCGCCTCGCGCGCCGCCGGATTGAAGACGCCTTTCGTCCGGTTCGTGACGTTTCCGGCTGGGAGGATCTTGTCGCCGGGATTGCCAGGTTGGCCGGCTTCCGCGATCGCATTCTAGAGCAAGCCCCCCGCGCCATCAGCCGGCAACGGACCATGAGTCCGGCTGATGTTCCCTCGGAGACCCACGTGCCGCGCTTCCAACTCGACCTTCCTGTTCTCGACAAGAAACTCTGGCGCCGCCGCGCCGAAATCCTGCCGCGGTGCCAAATCAGCGTCGACGACACCGGCCGCATCGCGGTACGTCCGCCGGGCGTTGCGGAATGTGACTGCAACCTGGAATTCCAGACCGCGCTCGCCATCGGCGCCGGATTCGCCGGCTGCCGGAATCACTTTCATCTGTCGTTCGCCGACAGGCGAGTCGTGTCGCGCGAAAGCATCCATATGACTCTTCTGCCGCTGCTTGCCGCCTACGGAGCCGTGGCGCCGATTCTGCCGCCGGCCTGGGAACAACTGAGTGTTTCCATCACCGTTCGTACCGCCGGCCAGGCTGCGCGAGCATGGATCCAGACCCCCAAGGAGCGCACACTTAACCGCTACTCGGCCTATGCGGCCATCGCGCAGCAGACGCAGCAGAGCTTGCGGGTTTGGATGCCTTATCTCCACTTCGCTTCGCACGAGTTCTTCAAGGACCGTGACTTCGCTTGCGCCATGCTCGCCTATCAGGCTGGCAAGCCCTACCATCACAAAGGAAAGCCGGAGTACTGCTACGATCCGATGGTGCGATCGAGCGTGGCGCTCGCTTGTCACAACATCCGGCCGCGGCTCGCGGGGCTCCTCGCTACCGCCCATCGCCGCCTTACGTCCGCCGGACTTCACGACCTCGCGGCGCACTATCACCCAAAGTACGCTTCCCGCATCATCGAGAACGTCAAGGTCGGCAATCGCCGCTTCTTGACTCTCCTTGCTCTTGACGGCCTTGTCATGGACCGCTTTGACAAGCTCGGCAATGCCTGCCGTTTGCAGAAGCGACTAACTGAAGAATCGCCGGAGGAAGGCGCCCGCTACGTGTTGCGTGATGTCCGCGAAGTCAACCGCGCCTTCCAGGGCCGGCTGCGGCGGCTCTCCAGCCTCGAGGATCTCTCATGGATCGGCGCGCTGCTGACAGTCGAGGCCTCGGCGGCCTTGGCGACTCACTTTGGCCAGCCCTCGCCGATCGAGCTGATCGTGCACGTGAGCAACGCCGCCCAGGCAGGGCGCCCGGTCATTCTGCGCGCCAGCAAGCTGCCTGCCTGTTCCCCCGCGTAGCAACGTCGCTCGCGGCCTCCCGCCTCCATGCGCGCGAGGAGGCCGCTTCGGGGAACAGTTCGCCCCCTCTCTCGTCCGGGCCCTCCAGCGCTGCTAAGCTGGCCTAGGAATGAAGCAATCGCATGAGATCCGCGTTCGGGCCCGCTACGCTGAAACCGACCAGATGGGCATCGTCTACTATGCCAACTATCTTGTATGGATGGAGATGGGCCGCGTGGAGTACTGCCGGTCCGTTGGCCTCCGCTATCGGGACATGGAACG
>CAYLSS010000890.1:0-2640 GCA_964385765.1 uncultured Solibacteraceae bacterium | reverse complement strand
GAGGTCGACGTCATTCCGCTCGAGCGCCTCGGCCGGCCGCGCATTGATGTCGTGATGACTGTGTCTGGGATCTTCCGGGACTTGTTCGGCACGACATTAGAACTACTGGACAAAGCGGCGCGGCGCGTGGGCGCGCTCGACGAGCCCGACGAGTGGAACTTCATCCGTAAACACACCCACCAGGATAACGATGCGACCAGGGTGTTCTCCAACGCTGCGGGCAACTACGGTTCCAATGTCAACTTTCTCGTGATGGAGGGCCAGTGGGAGAAGGAAGACGAGATCGGCGACCTGTTTGTGCGGCGGAAATGCTTCGCATATGGACGGGAGTTGGACGGACAAGAGGCCCAGGCGCTGATGGACCGGGCTTTGAAGCGCGTAGAGGTTACGTATCAAAACATCGACAACACGGAGATCGGAATCACGGACGTGGATCATTACTTTGAGTACCTGGGCGGGCTGAGTCGAGCGGTCCAGAGCCGTTCGGGCGATCAACCAAAGGTCTACCTGTCAGACTCCGTGACTCCGCTTCAGAAAGTTCGGTCGCTCGAGGAGACCGTGCAACTGGAGACGCGGACACGCACGCTGAACCCGAAGTGGTACGAGGGAATGCTGCGGCACGGCTACCGCGGTGTCGCGGAGATCGAGAACCATGTGGCGAACACATTCGGCTGGAGCGCGACGGCGAACGCAGTCGATGGATGGGTATACGACGAGATCGCCCGGACCTACCTGCTTGACGAGCCGATGCGAAAGCGGCTTGAGCATCTGAATCCGCATGCGACACTGAATCTGGCGGGCCGCTTGCTCGAAGCGCGCGGGCGTGGATACTGGGCTGCCGAGGCGGGAATGGAGGAGCACCTGCGAGAGATCGTGGGGCGGCTGGAGGACGAGCTGGAGGGAGTGGCGTGAAGGTCGCTGTCTTCTACGTCGGCTCGAGTTTGCTTGCTTCCCTTCGCCGTGCTGAGCGGGAAATTAATGGGAAGCAACGACTCGATCTGGAGGTTGCGGCGCACAGTTGCACGCTTCCCCTTTTGCCATCCGCCTGGGAAAGTGCCGAGCGCGACCTCGCCGAAGCCGAGGTGGTGTTTCTTGCTCACGTCACCGACAGCGAAAACTCGGAACGCCTGGCCGCCGGTCTCGACCGCTATCGGGGGCATCACAAAGCGGTAATCGCGTTCAACTGCGTGGGCGAACTGATGCGGCGCACGCATCTTGGCGAGCGCGAACTCTTCGGAACTCTCGACGAGACACGCGGACGGGGCAAGGAAATCGTCCGGCGTCTCGGGTCATGGATGCGGCGAGGGAACCGGCAGGGCCGGCACAATCAATATCGCAAGCTGTTGGTCCACATGCCGGCAATGCTCCGGTTCGTGCCGGCGGCCGGAAAGCTGCGGGCTCTCAAGCATTACCTGACGCTGTTTTGTTACTTCATGCAGCCGACGCCGGACAACATCCGCTGGATGCTACTGTATGTGCTGAAGCATTATGTGCCCGGGCACGCGAAACGGTTCAGGCCGTCACCGCCTGAGAGCCGTCCGACGGCGGGGATCTACCATCCAGACGCGGAGCGCATATTCGGCAGCTTCCAGGAATACAGGGCCTGGTACGGGCGAGAGATCGAGCCGGAGACCGCCATCGGGCTGTTGCTGATGCGACCGCAGGTGGTGAGTGGGGCGCGACAACATTACGACGCGCTCATCCACACGCTTGAACAGGAAGGCCTCGCGGTAGTACCGGTGATCTCGACCTTCATGGACAACCGCGAGGCCTGTGGTGAGTTCCTGGTGGACAGCGCCGCCGCGCGCGTCGGCCAGATCGTGTCTCTAACCGGCTTCAGCTTTGTCGGCGGACCGGCGGCGAATGATAGCGACGCGGCCGTCGGATTTCTGAAAGGGCTCAATCGGCCGCTCCGGAGCGCCGTGAGCCTGGAGACGCAACGCATCGAACACTGGCGGGAAAGCCGTATCGGACTGAACCCCGTGCAAACGGCCATGCAGATCGCCATTCCCGAAATCGATGGCGCAACGGAGCCTTTCGTATTCGGCGGATTGCCGGTGAACGGTGATGAACCTCAACCAGTGAAGGACCGGTGCGTGCGGATTGCACGCCGGTTGAAGCGCTGGAACCGGCTGCGGACGGCGTCGCGCGGCGAATTGCGGCTCGCCTTCCTGATCTATTGCTTCCCACCCAACAAAGGCAATCTTGGAACGGCGGCCGATCTGGATGTGTTTCCCAGCCTCGTCGAGGTCATGGAGCGGCTGAAACGGGAAGGGTATCGCGTGGAGTCACCTGCCGACGCCGATGGACTTCGCGAGCGGCTGACCGGCGATGCCGCGCTACGGTTTCCCGCGGAAGACTACTTGCAGCTATGTCCATATGTGGAAGAGATCGAGGCGGAGTGGGGTCCGGCCCCGGGCAATATCAATGCGCTTGGCAGGGACATTCTGATCCAGGGTGTCCGACTCGGTAATATCTTTGTCGGTATCCAGCCAACCTTCGGCTATGAGGGCGATCCAATGCGTCTTCTGATGGCCGAAGGGTGCACCCCGCACCATGGCTTCACGGGTTTGTACATTTGGCTCGAGCACGTCTACCGCGCAGACGCCCTTATCCATGTCGGCACGCACGGAGCGCTCG
>CAYLSS010000889.1:0-2641 GCA_964385765.1 uncultured Solibacteraceae bacterium | reverse complement strand
GCTTTCCGAGCCGCGCCTATCAAATCTATTTGTTCACCGGGCTGTGGGGCGCGATGATGTTTTCGCGAATCATGAATGGCTGGTACGGCGGAGCCTACGATGCGATCTTCGATTTTGGTGTCACCGCCGTCGTCTTCTACCTCATCGTATTGGGGGACCGCTCTTTCAGCGCGATTCGGGCTTTGACGGCAGCGTTCATCTTTTGCACCCTCTACATCGCGTTTCGCGGGACTCTCGCCTATCACTTTGGCATCGCCGAAGAAGAGTTCATGATCTGGCAGCGATTGACTTCAGGCGAGATTCTGACCCGCGTGCAAGGGACGGGCTTCATACAGGATCCGAATGACCTAGCTCAGCAAATGCTTGTGGCGATACCGCTGATCGGCGTCCTGTGGAGGAAAGGGGCCCATTTCCGCAATTTCTTCTTGGTGATTCTTCCCTCGCTGTTTCTGCTCTACGGCGTATCCCTGACCAAGTCACGAGGAGCCTTGATCGGCGTAATAGTACTGATATCCCTGATCTCTTTGATGCGGATGGGGCCGTTGACCACGACGATTTTTGCGCCAGTCATGGCGGGCGGCTTATTGGTCGCTGGGTTAACGGGTGGTCGTGCGATCTCACTTTCGGCGGGCGGCGACCGGCTCGCGATCTGGTCGGAGGGGCTGGGGAATTTGGTCAGCTCGCCGTTGTGGGGCATTGGTTACGGACGCTTCTCCTGGCTGAATCCGAAAGCGGCGCACAACTCATTCCTGGAGTGCGCGTCCGAGCTGGGCATGATCGGTATGTTCTTCTGGAGCGCACTCATCGTCTTCTCCGTGTACGAACTCTATGCGCTGTACAAACTACCGCCGACGTCGGAGGAGAATATCCTCCTGGCCCGGTGGGCAAGATCGCTGCTGATGGCAATGGCAGTCTTTTTCACAACCTCATGGTTCCTTTCCCGAGCTTATATTCTGACACCGTATCTTTTGCTGGCCATGGGGGTTGTCCTGGCCGACATCGCCCGAAACAGGGATAGCAATCTTGTCCCGTCTCCGAGGTTTCGGTGGGTGATGGCGGCGGTGGGGCTGCAGGCGGCCTCGCTGGTTGGGGTCTACCTCTTCGTGCGGCTCCACTGGATATAGCGCCCCCGGGAATCATCGGCAGATCATGATCTTGGAAGCGGAACCGCCAGTGGCTAAACGAGTTTCAGGTAAACTTCAGTGATCGGCAAGACCTCGGGACTCGCGCGCAGTATCAGCTCGAACATTGCTGCGTACGGTGTCAGCCTGGTGATTGGCTTCCTGATGTCCCCATTCCTCGTGAAGACGCTGGGGGATGCGCGCTACGGGGCCTGGTCACTGGTGGCGTACCTGGTAACGTATTACAACTTCCTCGACCTGGGCGCCCGGGCGGCGGTTACTTTCCATGTTGCCAAGTACTTTGGCGAAAACGACCCGGAGAGGGCGCGCGACCACGTGGCGACTGCGTTCTGGAGCATCGTGCCGGTCGGGATTCTGGCCGGACTATTGGGTATCGCCATCGCCTTTCTGATGCCGACTCTGTTCGTGCGCGGCGATGCCGACCCGGTCGAGGTTGTTGTCACCATGGCGATCCTGTCCTGGACCGTCGGGTTGACCCTGCCGATGAATATCCTTACCGCGGTGCTGGTCGCCCGGCACCGTTTCGACATTCTATCGGCGATAGAGCTAGTGTGGCGCATCCTGACCGCAGTCGGCATAGTGACAGTGCTGCTGCTGGGCGGCAGCCTGATTCACATGAGCATCGTGCAAGCCGCTACGACGATCATGCAGTGGATCGCGCTGTACCAGGTGGTGCGACGCCTGCTTCCGGGTTTCCGGATGTTTCCTATCGTCTTTCGGCGCGAAGAATTCGGACGCTTGCGGAACCTGGGACTGCGCAGTTTCGTCATCAGCCTCGCAAACATGGTCACTGATCGCGGCGATCTCGCGATTGTGGGCTATTTCCTGGGTCTTCAGGCGGTAGCGTTCTACCAACTGGGGGGGATGGTGGTTCGATACCTGAACCAGGCGTCGTTTCACATTGCCCGTGTATTTACACCCCGACTAACTGAGAGCCATGCGCGGCGGGATCGTGAGAAGCTGATCCGGACCTTCATGACCGGTTCGCGCTGGACGACGGTTTTTGCCGTAACCACCGCCATCTGCCTGGCTTCCTACGGGAACTGGTTTTTGCGTCTTTGGGTAGGGGAGAAATATGTCACCGGTTCGATCCTGCTCCGGAGCGACGTGGTCCTGGTGGTACTTGTTTTGGGACTGTTGCCCTTTCAGTCTCAGATCTGTTCGAAGGCTCTGATCTTCAGTTCCGGGCGCTTGAACAAGCTGATGCTGATCACCCTTGGAGAGTCTCTGTCGTACTTTATTCTGGCGGTGGTCCTCGTACAAGAGTACAAGCTACTCGGCGTTGTCGCCGGACGGTGTATTTCGTCTGGAATCGCGAGCGGCATTATCATCCCAATGTACATCGTGAAAGAGTTCCGGATCAGCATAGGGGAATGGATCAAACAGGTGCTCGTCACTAGTGTGGCAGCGGGCTCGATCATTTACTGCTGCTGCCTGGGGCTGATACATATTCGTGAACCGCGGAGCTGGCCGGTGTTTGCCGCCGAGACAGGGCTGAC
>CAYLSS010000888.1:1939-2643 GCA_964385765.1 uncultured Solibacteraceae bacterium | reverse complement strand
AGCTCGGCGCGGCGCGGCTGCTCGAGAAGTGGTTCTACCGGGAGTCGAACTTTCAGAACTGGTGCACGACGGAGAATTCCGACGCCTTCACTTACATCGGCTGCCACTACGTGGACCAGGTACACTTCATCACCGGACTGCTGCCGAAGTCGGTGAGCGTCTACGGGATTGTGGACAAGTTTCCGAATGGGCGGGAGGGATATTTATGGACCGACGCCCGGATCCTGTGGGAAAACGGCGCCTGTCTGAACTGCCAGAACGCGCTAGGCTTCCCGGATGCCGCCGGCGGCGGAAACATGCAGGGTCTGACGCTGTACTGCTCGGGCGGCGGCAACGGCGCCTGGCTGGAGCACCATGACCAGAACCGAGGCATCCAGCACTGCTACACCGAGGCTCCGTCGCCTCCGAGCATCAATCGCTATGCGGAGCCGAACCCGGAGTACTTCCAGTATCTCGACCTCGGCGGGCCGGGGCTGGTTCCGGTGGGATACGGCTACCGATCCATCGAGTACATCCTCAAGGCGTGCCTCCGGGTGGAAGGGAGCCCGGCGGAGCAGCGTGCGGCAGTGCTCGATAAGATTGACGCTACCGGGATCATGGCGACGCCGGGTAACAGCCGCTACAACGAACTGGTAATCGAAGCAGGGCGCCTGTCGATCTTGAACGAGGGCCGGGAAGCGGTGATCGAGTATGGCGAGCGGCCG
>CAYLSS010000888.1:0-1929 GCA_964385765.1 uncultured Solibacteraceae bacterium | reverse complement strand
AGTCTCATCAAGCGGAGCCGGGGCCGCTTATACGAGGCCCTGGTGCAGCATGGCGTTGGCTGTCTTGACGAATCCGGCGATGTTGGCGCCGGCCATGATGTTGCCCTTCATTCCGTAGTCTTCAGCGACGTCCCAGGCCTGACGGTGAATGGCTTTCATGATCTGCTGGAGCCGGGTGTCGACCTCTTCGCGGGGCCAGCTCAGATGCTGAGCGTTCTGGGCCATTTCCAGACCCGAGACGGCCACGCCGCCGGCATTGGCGGCCTTGCCTGGACCGTAGAGGACGTTGCTTTCGAGGAAGACGTCCATGCCCTCATCCTCGGTGGGCATGTTCGCGCCCTCGGCGACGAGGAAGCAGCCGTTGTCGACGAGGGTCCTGGCGTCGGCGCCGGTAAGCTCGTTCTGCGTGGCGCAGGGGAAGGCGCAATCGCATGGTATCGACCAGGGCCGGGCGTCTTCGCGGTACTCGACGCCCGGATATTTTTCGGCGTACTCCTTGATCCGCCCGCGCTTCACATTCTTGAGTTCCATGACATAGTCCAGCTTGTCGACGTCGATGCCGGCCTTATCGTAGATAGTGCCGTTCGAGTCCGACAGCGACACCACTTTCGCGCCTAACTCGATGAGTTTCTCGGCGGTGAACTGAGCGGCATTACCGGAGCCGGATACCGTACTGATCTTACCTTCGAGAGACTCGTCCCGGCTCTTCAGCATTTCCCGTGCAAAGTAGACGACGCCGTAGCCGGTGGCCTCGGGGCGAATCAGGCTGCCGCCCCAGTCCGGACTCTTGCCGGTCAGGACGCCGGTGAACTCGTTCTGGATTCGCTTGTACTGGCCGAACAGAAAGCCGATCTCACGGGCGCCGACGCCGATGTCGCCGGCCGGGACGTCTCTGCTCGCCCCCAGGTGGCGATAGAGCTCGGTCATGAACGACTGGCAGAAGTTCATCACCTCGTTGCGCGATTTGCCTTTGGGGTCAAAGTCGGAACCCCCCTTGCCGCCGCCCATTGGCAGCGTGGTCAGTGCATTCTTGAAGACCTGTTCGAAGGCGAGAAACTTCAGGATGCTGAGGTTGACGTTGGAGCGGAAGCGCAGTCCTCCCTTGTACGGTCCGAGGGCGCTGTTCATCTCGACCCGAAAGCCCCGGTTCACCTGTGCGCGGCCTTTGTCGTCACGCCACGGAACGCGGAAGATGACAATGCGCTCGGCCTCGGTAATCCGCTCGAGGATTCGATGTTGCTCGTATTCGGGATGACGCTCGATTACCGAGTGTAGCGAAGCGAGCACGTGCCGAACCGCCTGATGAAACTCGCGCTCGCCGCTATCGCGCTGCATCAGTAAGTTCATGACGTTATTCACGTATGACATGGGCAGGTAGGTCCTTCCGGCGTTTCATATTAGTATTCCGGTTATCGCCGCGACTTCCGATTCTGATTCCAGTGAGGGCGCCCCGGAGGAGGCTTTTCTTGCGGCGACCTGATCAGGGTATCAAAAATCCGGGATTTCGAGATTGGCTCCGCCGTGCCGCGGCCGTCAGGGAGCGCAATCACGATGTCCGTCCGAAGCAGTTGCTCACGCAGGCGGGCACGGTGAGGTTCGCCCGGGCCTGTCGGAGGCGGCCTGGAAGACGCTCATTGACGAACCGGACGCTCGTCGGAGCCACGGCCATCCTCGTGCTCCGCGTGGCGGGTTCGAAGCCTGGATGGAGCTGTAATTCGATCGCGGTTGCCGGCAAATGGCTTCATACAACCGCGATATCCGTCCGAAGAAAGGCTCGAAAGATAGCAATTCGCGCTAGAATACGCATATAGAATATATAGGCCTGATTATTGTCTATATCTTTGAGCGCCTGTAGGCCTTGATGACAAAGTGTGTTCGAGAGGCCCTTTCGTGAGTCATTCAGCTTCTCGGCGGGAAGGGCGGAGATCC
>CAYLSS010000887.1:0-2652 GCA_964385765.1 uncultured Solibacteraceae bacterium | reverse complement strand
TGGACTACATCGACCGTTCCAAATTCTTCATTCTGCCCAACACCGCCGGCTGCTACAACGCTGACGATGCGATCCGCACGGCGCGCCTGGCGCGGGAGGTCGGCCTGTCCAACTGGGTCAAGCTGGAAGTCATCGGCGATGAGCGGACACTGTTCCCGGATACCGAAGGCCTGATCCAGGCCACCCGGACGCTGGTTGCCGAGGGATTCGTGGTCCTGCCCTATACGAGTGACGATCTGATCGTCGCTCGCAAGCTAATCGATGCCGGCGCCGTCGCCGTCATGCCCCTCGCCGCCCCCATCGGCTCTGGCATGGGAATCCAGAATACCGCCAGCCTCCGCATCCTGCGCGAGATGATTACCGAAGTACCGCTCATCGTCGACGCCGGCGTGGGCACGGCCTCCGATGCCACCATCGCCATGGAACTCGGCTTCGACGGCATCCTCATGAACACCGCCGTTGCCGCCGCCGATGACCCGGAAAAAATGGCGACGGCCATGAAACACGCGATTATCGCCGGACGCCTGGCCTGCGAAGCCGGCCGCATGCCGCGAAAGCTGTACGCTACCGCCTCCAGCCCACTCGAAGGCGTCCTCCGGTAGCGAACACCACCAGGGTCGCGGACGCAAACATCGCGGGCAAGCGTCCCGCGACCCCAACCCCCCAAAGCAGCAGTCCCACCCGGACAACGCCGGTCCGCTCCTCAGCCGAGACCCTGGCAGCCCCTCCGGGGACATTGCGGGCTGGCGCGCCGAACTCGGACGATCATTCCCAGGCGAGCAGGTGTTTCGTCACATAGGCGACAAGCAGCCCGACACCGAAACTCATCATGCTGCCGATGAGGATGTACTCGGCTTCTTTGCGTTGACTGGGCTCCTTCACCTCGCCAAAGCGAAAGATCGACTTTGCGGTGATCAGGAACCCAATGCCGGCCGGCTGCCCGGTGAGAACGAACAGGAAGGTGAGAACACGCTCCAGCCAGCCGATGTACTTGCCGCCATGCTTCAGACCGGAGTGTGGGCCCGGTGATGCGCCATCACCGTCGGCGAGCGTACCACCCTTGCCCGCCGCATCGTTGTTGGGAGCCGCGCCCAGTTCCGCCAGGAGTGGCTGCACCGCCAGTCCGATCAACACCCCGCCGCCGAACACGGCAAGGACTACGCCCGTCAGAAGGGTGAGCACCTTCAGGTAGACCGGACCGAACAGGGAAACGCCGAAAAGCCTCGGAACCTCCAGGGAGGCCGCAACGGCAATACCCATCACGGTAGCCGCATGCACGGATTGCCCCACCAGAAATGCCACGGCGCCCCGTAGCGGGAGCCGCACCATCGTCCCTTCGATCAGCGCGTGGAAGATCATCACAGAAACCGGAATTGCCCAGATCTCCCATGCGCCGCACAACAGGTAGCTCAGACCCGCTACCAAGATTGCCCGCCGGGCGACGGCTCCAATCGTGGGCTTGGCATGACCTCCATAACCCCTCGGCAGAAGGAAGTTGCCGAGCACATGAGCCGCGGCAAGACAGATCGAAAGTTGAAAGACAGGGCCCATGGCAGTCAAAAACAAGCTAAAACGCTTGTAATGTATCTATACAGGTTATTTGACTTGTTCGCGCTCCACGATCCTCCCGACCGTCTCCTCGAAATAGACCAATCCGGTCTCCACGCTGCTCCACGCGGCCCGGCTCAGGTGTTGCGCCACCGCCTGTTGCGAGATTGGCTCACTCCAGCAAGTCTTCGCAATCTTGTCCTGTTTCCAGCCCTGCAACGCCCCGGTGACAGCGAGTGCTTGCTTATCGCTCCAACGCGCCGCCAGCGCGTCGACAAGCTTCACCACAACGTCAAGCACCTTCTCCTCGGGCCGGTCCTGGAACCGGAACGCCATGCTCGCGTTCTTTCCCATTGAATCGAGAGCCTTGCCGGAAAGTTGGAAGGCCTCTCCGTCCCCTTCGGAAAGCCGCTTCCCGGGTATGAAATCGAGGGTCCCGATCGCAATCGCGATCCTCATATCCACCCGGTGAGATCCCATCCGTGAGCGCACGCCCGCCCGGTAGAAGAGCGCTGCCCGGAGGGCGAGAGCCGGGGAGGACACGAGCATCTGCCAACTGTCTCCACGGAAGATATCGACCTCGATCGGAATCGCCCCTCGAAACGCCTGGCGCAGCGCCCTGGACGTCGCGGTCATCGTTTCGTGCAGAGCGCGCCGCCGGCCGGCGGACAGTCGTGAGGAAGAGATCACGTCCCCTGTCGCGATTGCATAGAGACTCTTCCGCCGAAGTTTCATCGCTGCCCCAACAAGTATATTCACTTGTATCTAATAAGTACAAGCTTTACAACTTGTATAGTGAAGGCGATCGCCCCTTGTGTTCCTGTCCCTATTCTCCGGAGAGGCGGCGCACAGCAGAGCCTGGTTTCTCAACCCGTGGAGCGGGTCGCCAGACCTGCAACGCGCGCAGTCATGCATGCGGTCCCTCGCTGCCCCGACCGCCCTGATCGCGAGGTCGGGGTTCGAAATCAAATCCCGCGCCCCCGCCCGCTCTTGTTCAGGATCCGATCGACTCGGCCATCTTCGCTTTCTTCTCCCCGAACAGCGCGATGTTCGCCAGATGCGGCCCGCTGACGGCCTCAGCCGCTATCTCCACCGTGCAGTTCG
>CAYLSS010000886.1:0-2655 GCA_964385765.1 uncultured Solibacteraceae bacterium | reverse complement strand
CGCCTTTCTTGAGGATGACAACAGCGTCGGGCAGGAGCAGCACCTCCATAGGACCGAGCATGGCGGGGCGGGCGCCGAGTCCCTCCACCCAGAGCTTTCGGCTGAGGTCGAACTCGGCCTCCGCCACGAGCAAGTGCAAATGCCCCATGGCGACCCCTGAATCATTAGGCGGCGGGAGTTGGGCCCGCGAAGACGGGACAGTCAAGAGCAGGAGGAATGACAGCAGCCAAGCAATCTTCATTGGTCGGGTTCCTTTTGCAGCGCGGCGCATCGGACGACCGCAAGCCTTATCACATTATTTGCTTGATTCTCTCAAGTGGCGGTGTCAGTACGCGATTTGCGAGACGATGTCCAGCACCTGCCGCTTGTATCGCCGCGCGGCCGCGGGATCATTGTTGCGACCGGAGCGGATGACGATGTACTTCTGCAACTCGTACAGGAGATAGAAGACCTGTCGGATACGGGCCTCCGGCGACCCCTCGCGCGGTTGCCCGTAGCCCTCCCAGAAAGCCGGTTCGGAGATCCCGCAGTAGTCCAGGATGGCGAACTCGATCTCGGGATCTCCCCAGAGCGCGCGGTCCCAATCGACCAGCCCGGTGACGGCGCCGGAATCGTCGACCAGGATGTTTTGGTGCCAGACGTCCATGTGGAGCAGGCAGGAGGGGACCGGGCGATCAAACAACTTCAGGTTGGCATCCAGGAGGTTGCGCAGCAGGAGCTGCTCCTCCTGATCGTAGTAGCCGGCGGCGGCTACGTCATCGATCAGCTTGTTCCATATGATGGCAAAGGCGTCGGCCCAGCGTGGTTGCGGCTCCATGGGACGGTGCTCGCCGAGGTAGCCGTAGCGGGTGTCGCGCAGGGCGTGGACCTGCCGAAGGAGGGCGCCGACCTGCCGCAGAACATGGTCGATGTTGACGGCCGCCTCGGTCAGCGGCCTGCCGGGCAGGCGCTCCATGAGCATATAGTCACGGTCGATCAAGGAATGGGAATCGTCGAAGGCGATCACGTGAGCGACCGGTACGCTCGTCCGGGACTCGAGCAGAGCATGGATTCCTGGCTCCTGCCGCATCATTCCCCGCTCGTAGAAGCAAAAGACGGCGTCGCGGGGCGGAGCGATGCGCAAGACAAGCCGCCGGTGGCCGACAGTAACCCAGAAGGAAGTGTTGAACTTGCCGGTGCGGATCCGTTCAAAGCGCGGTTCGGCGGTGATGTCAGGGAGGTGGTGTCGAATGATCTGACGGTAGGGCAAGCTTTTAGGTTGCCACAGGGAAGAGCCTTCCTGATGGGCCGGGGCGCCGTGGTCGCGGGCGCACTGAAACGAGGCGAGTAGCACTTTCAGCGATAAGTCTGAGAGACCGATTTTCAGATCTAGCGGGCTAGAATTTAAGGGCCTACCGCCAGCTAACCGGCGATGCCGCACCAGCGGGTAGCGAAGAGCAGGAGAGCTTTAGTGGCGTCAATGAACGAGTCGATCTCGAGATACTCATCGGCGCCATGGGTATTTCCTCCGCGGGCGCCCCAAAGGACGGCCGGCGTGTCGAAGTGCTGTTGGAAGATATACATGTCGCAAGGGCCCTCGATACCCTGGACCGGAGGTCTTCTGCCCAGCACCTCCTCGGCCGCGGACACCAATTCCTGTACCAAGGGAGAAGCGATAGGGGTAGCCGAGCCGGGCATCCATCGGATGGGGAACTCTATTTCGGGCTTCCGGTCAAAGAATTCGGGGTTGCGGTCGACCACGGAATTCAGCCAGTCGAAGAACTCACGCTCGACGTTTTCCTGGGTTTCTCCGGGCATGAGCTGCCAGTAGAACTCCACCCGGCATGTTTCCGGCGTTCCGATCGGCTCCGACGTACCCCATGGGCCGGTGGACACTTTGGTGATGGAGACCGGTACCGGGTCGACGGTATCCTGGTAGGCTTCGTGCGATGAAGCACGGGAGCGGCGGGAGGCGGCGAAGTCGGGGACGGCAAGGAGAAAAGCGCGGAGCTGGTCCACGACGCTGCCCGGATAACGGCCTTCGACCAGCACACCGCCGCCGCCACGGAAAGTGATGTGGGCGGTGCGGCCTCCCCGCTGGGCCGGACAGACGCGGAGGAATGACGGCTCGGAAATCACCGCCGCATCCGCGTTGTAGCCCCGCAAACGGCCCGCCAAGGTACCATTGCCGCCGCCGAACTCCTCGTCGACGATGGATTCGAAGAGCAGGTCACCGTCCAGGCGGGCGTCGAGATCCTCGAGGGCGCGCATGACGAAAAGGTTGGATGCGATTCCCGCCTTCATATCGTTTGAGCCGCGGCCGTAGAGCCTGTTTCCCTCGATCTCGCCGCCGAATGGATTCCGCGTCCAGGGGAGCGTGCCCTTGGGAACAGTGTCGATGTGACCGGAGAGCAGAAGAGACCGTCCGCCACCGCGTCCCTTCCGGCGGGCGCCGATATTCGGCCGGCCGTCATAGATCCGGCCGGGCCAATAGAGCAAATGGTCTTTCAGGCCGGGCGTTTCCTCGACGGAATAGAGATCCGGCCGGACGCCGGCTTCTCGCAGCTTCTCGGCGACGAATAGCTGACAATTCCCTTCGTTGCCGATCGGAGGCTTGTTCTCCGACGGGAGGCGAACCAACTCCGCGAGAAGACCGGTCAATTCATCCACATGGTC
>CAYLSS010000885.1:0-2658 GCA_964385765.1 uncultured Solibacteraceae bacterium | reverse complement strand
AGATTCTTATGGGTGTCAAGCACCGGCAGCTCGTTGTTGTACTCCCCCTCGTAAGCCTGAATCATGCCGCCGGTCGCCATCCGGTTAAATAGCCGCAGCCACTCGAAGAAAGCCTTCCCCTTAGCCGTTTCTGAGGCGTTTTCCACTCCGGCGAGCCGCATCACATCGCGCATCCAGGTCTTCAAGTCGGTACATTGAGGCCAGCGGTCACTGACTACCAGCGGCCCGGTGATCACATCCCGCGAATTGGAGACCAGATCGGGCGAACCGCTCCATGCCGGACCGGCTGCAAAAATGAAGATCAGGGCGCCCAGGCCCACAAGTTTCGTCGTCATCTTGTTTGATAGTATCACCTGACCCCTTGAGGATGGGCGTCATCACTGATCGGAAAGGAATCGGGATTCTTGCCTGTTTTCACTGCTCGCGGTTACGGTAAGGTATGCTCCTCTGGCGCTTGCTCGGCCTGGCTGTTTCTATCGCCCTCCTCTGGATGTGTCAATCGGACGGGCCGCCGGCTGTGCGCACGATGGAAGCTCCGCCATTCGATCCAGCCCGCCGGCATGACGGGGATTTCAAGCCCGGCGGGAGCCTCGAACAACTCAGCGAAAGCCTGTTCGTCTACGATGACTCGTGCCTGGTCTACATCGTGCGCGACGGGTCACGGGCGACGCTGGTGGGGTTCGGGACGGGCGACGTTCTCGACGTGCTGCCGGAGATCGGCGTGACAGAGGTCGAGCGCGTTCTGCTGACGCACCATCACCGAAATCAGGTCCAGGGGCTGGTTGGCATGGATAGCGGTTCGTTCCAGGTGACCGTGCCGGCGGGCGAAGCGGCGCACTTCGAGAACGTCGAGAATTTCTGGCAGGACGCCCAAATCTACGTCAACTACAACCTTCGATCCGAGTGGAACACCATCCGGAAGAGCATTCCGGTGGATGAAAAGGTAGCCGGCGGCGACACGCTTGTCTCGAGTGGAGTCGAGTTCCATGTGCTCGAAACGCCGGCGGTAACGGAGAATGCCGTGTCTTACAGCGCGGAGATCGATGGGCGACGGGTCGTATTCACGGGCGATCTCATCGCCGGCGCCGGCAAGGTCCACAACTGGTTCGATCTGCACTGGGACTACTACGGCTTCACACAGGGGATTGACGCATCGGAGCAGTCCTTTGATCGTGTGCTGGCGGTGAATCCCGAACGGCTGCTGCCCGCGCACGGGGCGCCGATCGAAGAGCCCGGCGTCGCCATCGCCGCGAACCGCGAAGTCTACGACAAGCTCCGCAAGTTGCTGCCTCCGAACTCGGCGGGCAGAGAAATCGGCGAGCGACGCGAGATCACTCCGCACCTGGTCCATCTCGGGGGTCCGCCGACGCGAAGAAATGGGTACCTCACTTCGTACGCGATTGTCTCCGACAACGGCAAGGCGCTGATCTATGACTACGGCTATGTGGACCTGGAGCACCTGCAAGAGTTCAAACAGGACTATGGAATCGAGGACATCGCAGTCACCTTCAGCCATTACCACGACGATCATTTGATACGCCTTCACGAGCTGCTGCGAACGGGCGGCGCCGAAATCTGGGTGTTCGAGAACATGGTGGATATCCTCGCCAACCCGACCCGTTACCGGCTGCCTTGCCTGATTCCATTCCCGATCATTGCCGATCGGGTGCTGCACGACGGCGAGACGGTCCAATGGGAAGAGTACGAGCTGGAGTTCTTCCACATGCCCGGACAGACCGATTTCCACCAGGGCCTGGCGACCGTCGTCGATGGAAAGAAGGTGATGTTCACGGGCGACAATACCTGGAAGAAGGAGGACCCGGAGAGGATCCGCAACGGACCCATCGTGCCGCACAACGAGTACTTCCTCGATACAGGGTTCATCACCTGCGCCCGCCGGATGCTGGACTATATGCCGGACCTTGTTCTGCCGGCGCACACGGACGAATACTCGCCAACGCGGCAGGATCTCGAAGGATTCCTGACCTGGGCGCAGGACGTCCGGGAGGTCATGACGGACCTCATCCTTCAGCCCGATCCGAACTTTGGAATGGACTACCGGTGGGCCCACTTCTATCCGGTCCGGCAGGTAACAGACGGCCGGCGCGAGTTCGTGGTGGAGCTCGTGATGCGCAATCATCTGTTCACTCCCGGAGACGTGAATGTCAGCCTCCAACTCCCGCCGGAAGTCGAGTGCCGGCATCGGAACCGCTCCGTTCGCATGGAGCCGAAGTCGCAGGTGGCGGTGCCGTTTCGGCTGCGACGGGTGGATGGCGAGAGCGGCCGTCTCGTGGTGACCGCGGACCTGACGTTCAACGGCCGCCGCCTCGGCGAGGTCACCGAGATGCTGGTCGAATAGCTCCGGCGTCGATGCCCGACTCACGAATCGGACCATCTGATTATGCTTTCTAGAAGGGCCTATATGAAACATTTGGTTTGGATTTTCGCTTTCATTCTTCTGCTCTGCCCATCGGCTGGTGCAAGCGCCCGGAACTGGCGGGCGCCCGAGGGCCTGGATCTGCCCCGGTCCGTCGCACCGCTCGCGACGCCCGATTCCGCTTGGAGGAAGAATGGGGAGCAATGGCTGCTCGATCAAAACGATCGCGGCTTACTGGACACCCCGGCCTGGTGGCAGGGAAACCGGCCGCCGCGTAATGA
>CAYLSS010000884.1:2387-2667 GCA_964385765.1 uncultured Solibacteraceae bacterium | reverse complement strand
ACCAGGCGGTTTGTCCGATCGCCGGGAGAGACGAGTGAAAGGTGGTGGAATCGCCTGGGGTAGCGAATAATGAGCGGCACACGCGATCCGGAGTCATAGATAAAGCGCTTTGTTCGAGGCAGGATGCCGCCATGATCGGAAAAGTAAAAGACGATCGTGTCTTCGGCTAGCCCATCGGCGGCGAGTTGATCCAGAATCTCACCCACTTGCGCGTCCATCCTGGTGACATGATCGTAGTATCGCGCCCAGTCTCTCCGGAAAGTCGGCGTATCCGGATGGT
>CAYLSS010000884.1:297-2377 GCA_964385765.1 uncultured Solibacteraceae bacterium | reverse complement strand
GAAGAACCATTTGCGCCGGGTTGTGTCGTGGTTCGTGCTGTTTGAACAAACTGCTCTCATGGGTGGTGGTCAGATTTTGAACGTGGAAGAAAGGCTGTCCCGGAGCACGATTGCGATGGGAGGCCTCCTTGCTGGATTCGTCCCAGACATCGTCCGGCGCGGTCGCGTTGTAGTCCTCTTTCGAGTTGTTGGTGCAATAGTATCCAGCCTCGCGCAACAGGGCGGGGAACATGCGGATCTCCGCCGGCAAACGGGTCTGGCTGCGCATGTGGCCCGTGCCGAGGGCGTTTGCCGGGACTCCGGTGATCAGCGTGCAGCGTGACGGGGCGCAGACCGGGTAAGCTGCGAAAGCGTTTTCGTAAAGCGCCCCTTCCCTCGCCAGGCCATCGAGGTTTGGGGTGTCGGCATTCGGATCGCCGTAGCAGCCCAGAAACGGGCCGTTGTCCTCGCTGGTGATCCACAGGATGTTCGGAGGGATCTCAGGGCTGGCACATCCCAGCAATCCGGCTGCCGCCAGCAGGGAACGTCGCGTCGGTCTGTCGAAGTGCCCCACGTGTCGAGTATAGTCCGCTTTCCTCGCCGGGTGCCGAGAAAAACGGGCCTGGTCCAGGGCCTCGCCGCCGGACCTTCTCTAATGTCCCACGGTACGCTTCACACCCACCAGGCGCGACACCAGAAAATTGATCCCAAATCCCGCTGACGCGGCGATCAGGACCGCGAGCAGTCCATATTGCTCGGCCTTCTCGGTGGAAAACCGGGCTAGCTGTGCCGGGAGACCGACCTTCACGAGCCGCAAGGTCGCGTCGCTCTTCTTGATGATGGTGTTGTCGTGGAGTTCATAGGCCGTCACCTCATATTCAGCCGGCGGAGCACGCCGCGGCCAGACGATCGACAGGTGGAAGGGTCCGCCGGCCGTCTTGTCGAACTCAATGCCCGATTCGTGGGTCGCGTAGATGTCGACGTTGCGCTTGAGATCGATGTAATTCTCACGCATGACCTGGACGTCTACCGGGTCGCCTTCGGCGTCGACGTGCATGTGGCTCCGAATCGCATCGAGGTCGAGGTCGTATCGCTCGACTGCGCTGTCGTCGAGGATTGACCGAACGGGCGCCGTCCGATAGCTGAGAAAGAGCGTCGGCGCTCCGGAAATATGCACCTTTCCGGAGCTGATCCAGATGGGACCGGCGCGCACTTTCTTATTGAAGCTCTCCTCGATCTCGGGACCGCGAATCACAATGACGATATCCGAGCCGGGCGCGGCTTCACCGCTGATCTCCACAACGGCCCCGCTGTAAAAAGTACCGAGTTCTATCTCTTGGGGATCGACGCGAAGTTCTCCTGAAAGCGGCTCGGAGAGCGGCGCCGGCAACCCGGCCTCCAAAAAAGCGATCAACAGAGCGGATTGGATGAAATAGCGATTCACGATCGTCCTCCCAGCCCCAGCAAGAGAGCGACAAATGACCACCAGTCGCCCGTCTCGACCGCGTGGCCGCCGGCGGCAACCACCACCTCGCCGCCCATCTTGATGGCTGCGTGGCCGCCCTCGGCCGCGGGCTCCAGCAGGCTCTCCGGCGTGCTCAGGATGCTGAAGATCATCCGCACTGTCACCAGCAGGGCCATGCTCGCGAGAATGATCAGCAATTGATCCCCGCGCAGGTACTTGCTCACCCTGGCGCCCACCTGCGCCCCGACGGTCGAACCGGCCGCCAGCAAGAGCGCCAGGACGATGTCCACCGTGAAATTCGTCGTGGCCTGCATGTAGGTAACCCCCGCACAGGTGAAGAGGATCTGAAACAGGTCCGTGCCCACCGCCACGTGAGGAGGCATTCGCAAGAGATAGACCATCATCGGCACCATCATGAAGCCCCCGCCAACCCCCATGATCGCGGCCAGGATCCCCACCATGGCGCAGAGCACGAACGGCATGAAGATGGAGTGCCGGACCCTGGAATGAGGAAACTCCATCTGGAAAGGGAGTTTGCCGAGCACTGAGCCGCGCTGCACTTTTCGGTGTCCCCGCGTGGTCGTGGCCGCGCCGCGTCGCAGGTTCCGCAGGCTGGCGACGAACATCGAACCGCCA
>CAYLSS010000884.1:0-287 GCA_964385765.1 uncultured Solibacteraceae bacterium | reverse complement strand
GTCACCGTGATCAGCAGGTCGGCGTTGCCAAGCATCCGCAACGCCTTGATGACACGGACGCCGATGGCGGCTCCCGTCAACCCGCCCAGCAGCAGAATGGAGCCCATCTTGTAGTCGACGTTCCCCAACCGGAAGTGGGCGGCCACACCCGAGGAGGACGCGGCCACAATCTGGCAGGAGTCCGACGCTGCCGCCACTGTGGGCGGGATGCCGATCATGATGAGAATCGGAGTCAGCAGGAACCCCCCGCCAACCCCAAGGAGACCCGAAAGGAAGCCGACACCGGC
>CAYLSS010000883.1:0-2671 GCA_964385765.1 uncultured Solibacteraceae bacterium | reverse complement strand
TCCCCGACGTAGGAGACTGACCGACCCACCCGTTCCCGCAATGGGGGCTTATCGCAGCGCGCTCTTGATCGTTCCCGCGATATGAGCGGCCAAGCGGGCTGAAGATTCGCGGCTGAAGTGCACGTCGTTGGGTTCCACGTGCGGGATCGACTCGCGGGCAATGAAGGCCTTGAGGTCATCGACGCGGACGTGGTGGCGGCGCATGACGCGGAGGGCGGCTTCATTGTACCGTGCTTCATCGCCGGGCACGCGTCCAGCCGCGCCTGGCGGGACCGGAGTGGTGGGCCGCCAGAAGAGCTTCGCCCCGGTCCGCTGA
This sequence comes from uncultured Solibacteraceae bacterium, assembly GCA_964385765.1. Classification (GTDB taxonomy): domain Bacteria; phylum Acidobacteriota; class Terriglobia; order Bryobacterales; family Bryobacteraceae; genus CAWELS01. The sequence continues at coordinate 2,355 of CAYLSS010000883.1, read as the reverse complement.
AGCCGGCCGACGAGCTGCTCCAGGTTGCGTTCATACTGCTCGAGCGGTACGTTCTGCTCTCCTTTGTCGGGCGAGACCCGCTGGCCGGCGGCGTCGACGTATTTTAGGTCGTGCAGGCCGAAGTTGAAGTGGATCAGATCCCAGCGCTTGTCGCCGAGCCAGTCATCGAGATTCTTCAGTCCCTCGCGAGTGGACTGGCAGTTCTCGGGAGGCCGATGAACGTTCGCGACGCCGCGAAGCGCCTCGCGGAGTGGCAGTGTGTAGCCGATGGAGATGGAGTCCCCGATAATCAGGACGCGCGGGAGTCCCGGAGTGTCCTCGACAGGCTGGAATTCAGGGCGGATGGTTTGCTGGGCCAGAAGCGGAAAGCCGAGCAGAACTGCCAACAGGAGACGCATGGAGGATACGGTAGCACAGGGCTCGCGAATGCCGGACGGGGGGAGAGCGGGCGCGGTATCCGTGGGACCAGTACAATAGGGCTTCTTGCCTCTGGGTGAATCACGGACATAATCATGAGCTTGACGATTCGGCAATTGAATGCACTGGAGATTCTTGACTCGCGCGGGCGGCCGACGGTGGCTGTCGAAGCGGAACTTTCGAGCGGTGCGCGCGCCTGGGCCCAGGTGCCGTCGGGCGCCTCCACCGGACGGCATGAGGCGCTCGAGTTGCGGGATGGGGACCCAGCCCGGTTTGCGGGCAGGGGCGTGCGGCAGGCGGTAGCGAACGTCGAGCAGGCGATCGGCCCGGCCCTGGCGGCCGCCGATGCCGAGGAGCAGACGGCAATCGATGAACGAATGATCGAGCTTGATGGGACGCCCAACAAGTCGCGGCTGGGAGCCAATGCGATCCTCGGGGTTTCTTGCGCGGTGGCGCGGGCGGTGGCGCAGGCACGTGGGCTTCCGCTTTGGCGATTGCTGGCCGGCGATCGAAAGCTCAACCTGCCGGTGCCCATGGTGAACATCCTGTCCGGCGGCCTGCATGCGTTCCGGAACATCGAATTCCAGGACTTCCTGGCCGTCCCGCACGGCTTCGCCACTTTCTCCGACGCCCTGGTCGCGCTGCTCGACATCCACCGGGTGACATTCGACGTAATCAGGGAGCGTGGATACGTGCTGACCGGCGTGGCCGACGAAGGCGGCTGGGGACCGCTCGTCGAACGCAACGAGATCGAGCTGGAGATGCTGACCGAGGCGATCGAGCGGGCGGGATACCAGCCGGGCGAGCAAGTCTCGATCGCGATCGACGTCGCCTCTTCGCATTTTTACCGCGAAGGCCGGTATCATCTCCAAACCGAGAAGAAGACGCTCGATGCGGCCGGCATGACCGAGTTACTCCGCAACTGGTGCGGCCGCTATCCGGTGCTTTCGATAGAAGACGGCCTCGAGGAGGACGATTGGGAGGGGTGGCGAACGCTGAACGGGGAACTCGGCGGGCGGATCCAGATACTCGGCGATGACTTCTTCAGCACCAACCCGGCGCGCCTCGAACGCGGCATCCGCGAGCGGGCCGCCAACGCGGTCCTGGTAAAGATGAACCAGATCGGGACGCTGACCGAGACGCTCCGCGTCATTGACCGGGCTCGGGAAGCCGGCTTTGGCGCGGTGATCTCGACCCGGTCCGGAGAGACGGAAGACGCCTTCCTGTCCGACCTGGCGGTGGCGTCGGGCGCGGGGCAGATCAAGCCGGGATCGGTGACGCGATCCGAGCGGCTCGCGAAATACAACCGCCTGCTGGAGATCGAGAAGACGGGCGAGTTGCCCTATCCGGGAAGTGCGGTATTCGATTTTGTGGGCCGCGGCTGATGGCAAGCCGGACGCCCGCGCCCGGACCCGCTCAGGCTTGTTCTCCGAGCCGCTGTCCCTTTAACAGTTCTTCCGCCCACAGTGCCCCGTCCGGTGTGTCCTCGTGCTTGAAGTAGACGAAGGCGTCCCTGCCGGAGTTGATTAGTTCTAGACATTTGTCGCGGATCGTCTTACGATCGGACTCCGCATATTCGGGCATACGGAGACGCCAGTAGACGAAGTCCGCGGTGACTACTTCCGGGACTTGCAGCTTCTCGGATTCGGCGATGCAGAGAGCGACGCCGTGGTCGCCGAGCAACTGGTAGACATCATCATCGAACCAGGACTCGTGGCGAAACTCGAACGCCGAGCGGACGTCGCGCGGGAGGAGAGCGAGGAAGCCGGCCAGAAGAGCGTCGTCGCGTTTCAGGTTCGGCGGGAGTTGATAGAGAACCGGTCCGAGGCGGCGCGCCGATCGCAGTGGGTCGATCGCCTTCAAAAAGAACTCCAGTGAACCGCCGGCGTCGTGGAGGCGGGCGATGTGGGTGATGCGCTGGTGTGCCTTCATGGCGAA
>CAYLSS010000882.1:0-2671 GCA_964385765.1 uncultured Solibacteraceae bacterium | reverse complement strand
TCCCATCCCCTCCAGGATCTCCCGTCCAACCCGGTGACGGTTGATGGTGGCGTTCAAATCGTTTTCGAGCATCGATCTGATCTTGTCGATTTCCTCGCCGTCGACCCCCATGATTACGCCCTTGGCCAGAAACTCATACTCGATGGGAACCTTTTCGAGGGCGAGAATTCCGTTCTTGCGGGCCTCCTTGGCCAACTCGATGATCTGCGTGATCAGTTCGTTCGGCGACGGTAGCTTGCTGACGAATGCCTTCCTGACAATTTGAAACGTCTGCAGCACAATAGGCAGTGGTGTCCGCGCCAGGGTCGCCCCGATTGTCCCTCCGACTACGACCAGCGCCGAGGGCGGGTTAAAGAACATCATCGGCGACCCGCCGAGAACAATGGCGCCCACAACCAGCAGCGTCGAGATAACAAGTCCGATGATTGTCGCTATGTCCATACCCACTTCAGCCGAACCGGCTGTCAAAAGGCGTATCGGACAGTATGGGGGACTCTTGAAAGATCTTTGGCAGCCGTAACGATATAGTCATCAAGAAGCCAGCGCATTCCCCGCTCCGTCGATCGACAAAATCCTGAAGACTCGGTCCTCCGAAGCAAATGTCCTGCTGGCAACCGGTTGCGAGCGAAACCGGACACCGCGGCCGTCTTCCCGCGCGATTCGACCCGCTCCACCGATCGGGTATAAACTGTCACGCATGAAACGGCCAGAAGACTCGCGTCCCGCGGATCCGGAACCGGACAATTCCTGTTGTTCGCCCGGGGAATGCGGCGATACCCTTGACCGCCGCCGGTTCTTCCAGCTCGCCGGTTTTAGCTCGGCGGCGACACTCGCCTCGGCGCATCCCGCCGCGGCGAAGCCGGCCCCCCCGCCCAGCAAACTGACACCCGCCGGCCAGGGCGCGCTCGCCGACCGTGGCTGGCCGGTCCTGGTCCACTATGACGAGGATCACATTGCTCGTATTGCTCTTCCCGTGGGCGGTATCGGGACCGGGACGATTTCGCTCCATGGCAACGGCAGCCTGCGCGACTGGGAGATCACCAACCGTCCGGCTAAGGGTTTTACTCCATCGGCCGGCGAAGTGGAGCCATTCTTCGCCATCCACTTCGATCATCCCGGCCACGGGGTCACCCGGGTTCTCGAAGGTCCCATCGCCGACGCCGCCTATGAAGCGAGCCATGGCAGCCGTGCTCCCAACGTCAACCTTCCGCGATTCCGCCACGCGGAGTTTGCCGCCAGCTACCCGTTTGGACGGGTGATGCTCAGCGATCCGGACGTTCCCGCCGACGTGCATCTGAAGGCCTACAACCCCTTCATTCCGGCCGATCCCGACGCGAGCGGCATTCCCATCGCCGTCCTTACCTACCAGATCCGCAACCGCACGTCCCGCACGCTGGAGGGCGCCATCTGCGGGAGCCTGCCTAACTTCATCGGAATCAACGGCTGGCAGGAACAACGCGACTGGAAAGGCGATCGCCACCCCACGGGCGCCAGCGACAATCGCAATGAGTTCCGGACAGCCGGCGGCGTGCGCGGCATCGCCATGATCACCGAGGGGGTGGACGGCAACTCCGAGGCCTGGGGCAGCCTTGCTCTGGCCACCACCGACTCCGGCGACATCACCTATCGCACCGCCTGGGCCGAGGGACGCTGGGGTGGTCCGATGCTGGACTTTTGGGATGACTACTCTGCCGATGGGCGTCTCGAGCCTCGCGAGGCCGGCGACACCGATACGCCCATCGGATCACTCGCCGTTCGCTTCCGTGTGGCGCCCGACAAAAACGCCGAAATCACCTTCCTGGTCGCCTGGCACTTCCCGAATCGGTACGGATGGAACATCGCTCCGGAAGAGCAGACATCCGAAAACCGTGTCGGCAACTATTACTGCACGCAATACGACGACGCGTGGGATGTGGTGGTCAAGACCGCCCCGCGCCTGGTGGATCTCGAACGTCGAACTGCGGAGTTTGTCACGGCATTCCTCGCCAGTCCGCTGCCCGACCCGGCTAAGGAGGCGGCGCTGTTCAACGCCAGCACGCTTCGTACGCAAACCTGTTTCCGCATTGCGGACGGGCGGTTCTTCGGCTGGGAGGGTTGTGCAGACCAGAAAGGCTGTTGCCACGGCTCCTGCACCCACGTTTGGAACTACGAACAGACCACCGCGTTCCTGTTCGGCAGCCTCGCCCGGTCAATGCGGGAAGTGGAGTTCGGTCATGCCACCGATGACGAGGGGGTCATGAGCTTTCGCGTCGGCCTTCCTCTCGAACGGGCCCAGGCCTTCCAGCGCGTGGCCGCCGATGGTCAGATGGGCTGCATCCTGAAGATGTATCGCGACTGGCATCTGTCCGGCGACGACGACCTGCTGCGCCGGCTCTGGCCCGACATCCGAAAGGCCGTCGAGTTTTACTGGATCCCCGGCGGCTGGGACGGCGACAAGGACGGCGTCATGGAGGGAGTCCAGCACAACACCATGGACGTCGAGTACTACGGTCCGAACCCCGAGATCGAATTCTGGTATCTGGGCGCCCTGCGCGCGGCCGAGGAGATGGCCCGCTACGTCGGTGAGGACGATTTCGCGGGGACCTGCCGCGACCTGTTCGAGCGCGGCCGCGATTGGACCGATGCCAATCTCTTCAACGGGGAATACTACGAGCAGGAGATCCGTACCGTT
>CAYLSS010000881.1:0-2671 GCA_964385765.1 uncultured Solibacteraceae bacterium | reverse complement strand
GGCCGGCCCATCTGTCAGGACACCGGTACGCCGATCTTCTATGTCCGGCGAGCGATGGGACAGGTGTTACATCTGGTTCACAAGATTGCCGTGCTCGTCGAGATGCGGGTAAGGTCCACCTCGCCGGAAGTCATCGATGATGTACTTGTCATACTCTGGAGTGGGCTCGAAGTAACCCGGTGTCCGGAGATGCTGCTTCACTACCTCTTCGTTCAGTTCCACTCCGATACCGGGAGACTCCGGCACGGGGATGAAGCCGTCCTGGATGATCGGATTCCCTGGGCCGGTCACCAGGTCCGACCACCAGGGAATGTCGACGGCGTGGTTCTCCATCGCGACGAAGTCCTTGATGGTCGCCACCATGTGGACAGAAGCCATGCAGCCGACCGGCGAGCCGGCGAAGTGGATCGCGGCGGGGATCCCGTGCATCGAAGCGTAGTCGGCGATACGCTTCGTCTCCCGGATCGCGCCGGCCGTGAGCGGATCCGGATGAATGATATCGACGGCCCGGTTGTCAATGAATGCCTTGAAGCCCTCTTCGAGCCCGAAGAGACTTTCGCCAGTAGCTTGCGGCGTCACGGAGGCCTCGGTGATCTGCTTGTAGGCCTGCCAGTTCAGCGGAGCGTCGCCTCCCTGGCCGAGGTGGCCCACCTGAAGCATGTCTTCGGCCCAGGCCAACTGGTAGGGCTCGAAGGCGCGCGCATAGCGGATGCAATCCTTGACATTGAGCGGGCCGAAATGGTCCGCGGCGAGCGGCGCTTCGTAGCCGATCACGTCCCGCACGGCGGCGATGTATTCGCACAGCAACTCCAGCCCTTTCGGCGTCGCCACGCGCCGGTGGTTCACGGCGCCCGGCTTGTCGGCCACCAGGTGCGTGCCCAGATCCATCTTGAAAAACGTGAAGCCCATCTTCTTCCGCCGTAGCATGCGGTCGGCGAAGACCTTCGGATCTTTGCTGGTATCGGTGTCACAGTAGATCCGGACCTTGTCCCGGTACTTGGAACCGATCAGCCGATATGCCGGCACGCCGTAGACTTTCCCGGCAATGTCGTGCAGCGCCATGTCCACTGCGCTGTAGCCGCCGCCGGTGCGCCGGTGGTTGGCAAACTTCCGAATCCTGTCGAGCGTGGGTTCGATGTCCAGCGGGTTCCTGCCCAACAGGTGCGGTTTCAGGACCATCGCCAGTCCCTCCACGCCGGCGTCGCGGACCTCCCCCAGTCCGTAGACATCCTGGTTCGTATAAATGCGAATAATCGGGTAGTCATAGTTGGACGCGATCCGGCAATAACGCATGTCCGTTATCTTCAGATCGCTCGGCGCGGAGTTACGGTTGACGCTGTCCGACTGGGCTCCGGCCGCCGGTTTCGTCATGCGGAAGAGGGGGCCGAAAGCCGCCAGTGCGGCCGCCCGCCGCAGCAGGCCGCGTCGAGTTGTGCAAGCGGGGCTCTTACGATGCATGAGTTTCTTCTCCTCGAATCGGATTCTCAACGTAAGCGCCCCAATTCTACACCCGTGATGCGTGTGTCCGAAACGCGGCCTACCTACCTTTAGTTCCTGTCGCTGATGCAGTACAAGTATTCCTGGCTTCGCAGGAACAACTCCCCGTCCGCAATCGCGGGACTGGCAACGAACATCTCGTCGGTCAGCCTGTTCGTGGCCAGGACTTCGAACTCTTCGCCCAGCCTCACCACGAGCACGTCTTCGTTTTCGCTGGCCAGGTACAGCTTTCCGTTCGCGGCCACCAGTGATGCCTTGAAGCTGTAGGGGCCCGGAAGCCGCTGCTGCTGGTAGTACGGCTCGCCGGTCGCCACGTTGTAGCAACTGATCAAGCCGCGGTCGGTCAGCACGTAGAGTTTTCCATCGTGCAAGACGGGTGACGGTGTATAGGCGGGTCCGCGATTGTCGCTCCAAAGCACCCACTCCGAGGCGGTTATATCGCCCTCGCCTCCGAGCCGGATGGCCATCATGTTCTTCTCCCGCCATCCGCTCATGACCACGACGATGTCGTTCTCGACAACCGGATACGGAATCACATTGCCTCCCAGGCCGCGGCACTCCCAGATCACCTCGCCGGTTTCCAGGTCGTAGGACAGCACAGCCGTATCGCCGGCCACAATCACCTGTGCGCGGCCGTCATGTTCGACCACCCTCGGCTCGCTCCAGTTCGATTTCTCATCCCGGGTCTTCCGCCACAACTCCGCGCCGTCGTGCTTGTTCAGGACCACGATGAAGCTGTCGCCCTCATGGTCGAGACTCAACACCAACTTGTCCCCGTGTACCGCCGGCGCAACGCCCTCGCCGAAGGCATTCCGCATATAGAACTTCCCTATGTCTTTTTTCCACAGCAGCTTGCCGTCGAGGTCGTAGCAGTACAGTCCCCGCGACCCGAAGAACGCGTACAGTCGGTCGCCGTCGATCACCGGACTCGCCGAGGCGAAGCTCCCGTACCGCCGATGGTAGCCTTCGTGCGGCGTGGCCGTAATGGCCGTTTGCTCCCACACTGTTTTGGCGGTGGCGCGATCCAGGGCCATCACGACAAACTTGTGCTCTGCTTGCGGCGCCTCAACGCCGCCCTGACCGCGCCGCTGTCTTCTTTGCTGCGGTGGTTCCTGGGGCTGGGGATCGGCCGGCGGTTCGCCGATCTGAATCGCCGTCGTCAGGTACACGCGAT
>CAYLSS010000880.1:0-2674 GCA_964385765.1 uncultured Solibacteraceae bacterium | reverse complement strand
CAATTCCAAAGACAAGATCGTTGCGCTCGATGGCCTCGAGGTACTTGCGCTGATTCATCGACTTCGGCATGATGAGCTTCTTGCCGAAACTGCGCTTTCGTCCGCTCTCCACCAATCCGCGAAGCGTTGCCTCCGAGTCGGCCATTAAAGTTCGCAAAAAGCTGTTCAGGTCGCCGTTGTTGAATTGATGGCCTTCGAGCATCAGGGCGACATAATCGCCCAGGATACTTTCGGCCCGAAGCACGCCTCCTTCTTCACCCTCCATCTCGAGGGAGTTGTCGAGGAGACGGGTTCGTATTTGCAGGCCTTGTTCAAGAACACGAATGTTCTCGTCGCGGGTCCCGAACAGGGACTCGATGCCGCGACTAATCTCAACAGAAACCTTCATAAAGTTAGGTAATGGAGATGCCTCCGTGAGATGGTTCGTGGGGTGGGAAGAACCGCATCTGCGGAACTCGGTTTACCATTCATTCAGAGTATAGCAGATACACCTTCCGCGCTCAATGAACTTCATTGATTCTTAACCCTTTCATTGTCAACGAGAGCGAAATGAGACTGAGACATTTTCTATTCGCTTTGTAGCGTTATGAGTTCCGGGCTGTTTTCGACGGCAACGCGCTGGAGTTGGCCGCACGCGGCGTAGATGTCGCGCCCCCGCGGCTTTCGGACAAAGCAGGGCAGGCCGCGACTGACAATTTGCCGGAAGCGCTCCACGCGTTCCGGACTCGGCGTGTCAAACGGGATGCCGGGGCCGGGGTTGAGCGCGATCAGGTTGACCTTGGCGCGAACACCGTTCGTGAGACGGACCACGCGACGGGCGTCGAGGTCCGAATCATTCACACCGGCAAGCAGAACATATTCAAAAGTCAAACTTTCCCAGCGCCGCAGCGGATAGCGGCGGCAGGCCTCGAGAAGATCGGCGAGATGGTATTTGCGAGTGATGGGCATCAACTCCTCGCGCTGCTCCGCGGTGGATGCATTCAGCGAAATGGCGAGCCTGGGTCGGACCGATGCCCGGCTGAGTTCGTCGATTTTGGGGATGAGCCCGGAGGTGGAGAGCGTGATGCGCTTCTGGGAGATACCGACCCCCTCGGCGTCCGTGACAATGCGAGTGGCGGCAAGGACGGCGGGCAGGTTCATGAGCGGTTCGCCCTGGCCCATGAGAACAATGTTGAGATGGTCCGCCGGACCGCCGCCTCCAGGGGAGAGCTGATTGTCGCGGATAAGAACGAGCGCCTGGGCGACGATCTCACCGGCGCTCAGATTGCGTTCGAGGCCCATCAGGGCGGTGAGGCAAAATCTGCAGTCCACGGAACAGCCTACCTGGGTCGAGAGACAGAGAGTGTCACGCTCTTCTTCCGGCATCAGGACCGCCTCGACGGTCTTTCCGTCGGCGAGTCGAAGGAGGTAGCGGCGCGTGCCGTCGGCGCTGTCGTACCGGCGGTCTATTGCAGGCAACCCAAGCGTCGTCTCCCGGGCAAGGCGCTGGCGCAAGGACTTCGGAAGAACCGTCGCCTCCTCGATCGCCGTGACTCGCTGGCCGTACAGCGCACGGTAGAGCTGGCGGGCGCGGTAGTCAGGTTCGCCGGGGCCGAGAAGTGCACGCAACTGATCGCCTTCGAGTCCGATGAGTTCCGGCATGGTCAAGAATAAGTGGGAGTTCAACTCCAGTCTAGCTTTACCGCGCCACCTTAGGCCGGCGAAGGACCGTGGGCGTCAGGATGAAATGTGCCTGAATTGGTGCCCTTGTCGGATAGGCCGGCACTGGCGGGCCCCGAAGCTGCCGCTGAGCGAGTGGCTTCGAGGCGAAAGGCGTCGACTGCACTGGTCTCGGACCAAAGGAGTTAACCCCTTGCTACACTAGAAAGCACCCTGTAATTTACTCATGAAGCCCCCGGCCAGCAAGGATCGCGATATACACGCAACCACGCTCGACAACGGCATTCGTGTCCTCACGGAGTCAATGCCCCACGTGCGTTCGGTAGCAACCGGCGTCTGGGTCGGGACCGGCGCCCGCATCGAGTCGCCCCAGCAGAGCGGAATCACCCATTTTATCGAGCATATGGTTTTTCAGGGTACGGCCAACCGGTCAGCCGAGGAGATTGCCCGGGAAGTCGACTCGCTCGGGGGACACCTGGACGCCTATACGGCAAAAGAGCTGGTCTGCTTCAACACGAAGGTGCTTGACGAGCACCTGCCCCTGGCATTCGACATTCTGGCGGACCTCGTCTTGCGCCCCACCTTTCGGGAAGCCGACATCGCCAAGGAAAAGGGCGTCATTCTCGAAGAAATCAAGATGGAACTGGACAATCCTGAATACCAGGTCCATGACCTCTTCTGCCGTGGATTCTGGCCCGATCACGGCCTGGGCAGGCCCATCATCGGGACACCGGAGTCGGTCGGGAGCTTTGACCGGGACACCATTGCCCGGTTCTTCGAGAGAGTCTATTCGCCGTCGAACATCCTGATCACCGCGGCTGGGAACCTGGATCACAACCACCTCCTCGAACTGGCGCACCGGGAGTTCGGCGTGCTCGAAGCGTCTCCCCTGCCTCCGCGTGATTCGCTGCCCGACCCACAGCCTCACTTGCAACTGCAACACAAAGATGCGCTGGAGCAGGTGCATGTATCGCTTGGAGTGCCTGCGATTCCGGTCAATCATGAGCGCCGCTAT
>CAYLSS010000879.1:0-2676 GCA_964385765.1 uncultured Solibacteraceae bacterium | reverse complement strand
TGGCGCGGCTCCCGAGACAACAGTATTGCCGTTGATCCTGCCCTGGGCCGGCGTACTCTCTACCATGTCATCAGGGATCCGCACGACCCCGATCCCGGCCGGCGCTACAAGGGGTTGTTTAGCGCGGATGAGAAGTGGAAGCAGCGAGTCCCGGCGGTGTCGCCCGACGGCTTCACATGGACGATGCTCGACGTCTCGCCGATTCCGAGTGGTGACGAGTCGCATTTCACCTTTGACGCTTCGACAGGCCAATACCTCGCTCTCGTGAAGACCGGTGGTGAGTGGGGCCGCTCAGTGTCGCTCTCGGTCAGCCGCAACTTCGTGCAGTGGACCGAGCCCCGTCTGATCCTCCAGGCCGACGCGGTTGACCAGGCCAACCGCGCGAAACGCGTGAGCCAGCTCTTGGAGAGCCCGGACTACCTGGCGCCGGCACTAGTCGACGACAGTGACTACATGGCCGAGATCTACCAGATGTCGGTGATGCCGTACGCAGGGGTGTATGTCGGATTTCCGGTGCTGTTCAACCCGATCGGCGCCATTCCTCCTCCGCGAGGGAACTTCACGCGGATTAATCAAACCGAGCTCGCCGTGTCGCGGGATCTCTACACCTGGGAGCGAGTTGCCGGTCGCTCGGTGCTCCTCGGCATCGAACCCTGGGATGGCGAGACCTACGACACCGCGCAGATCTTGACCTGCGGCCGGCCCGTCGTGCATGGCGACGAAATCTGGATCTACTACAACGCGATCCGCTTCGGTGGTTCAGCCGAGGACGTCAAAGGGGTTACGGATGAATACCTGCAAGATCAGTCAGCTCTCAGTCTGGCCACACTGCCCGTAGACCGCTTTGTGTCGCTCGACGCGGGCCACGAGCACGGTGAATTGGTGACAGAGCCCCTGGAGGTTACTGGGGATACTCTGTATGTCAACGTGGATGCGAAGATTGGCGAACTGCGCGCGGAACTGATATCGGAAGGTGACGGTCTTCCGATTCGTGGTTTTGAATTGGAACAGTCCATACCAGTACAGGGTGACGAACTGAGAGTTGCAGTGTGCTGGAGAGGCGGCTCCCGGCTCGAAGAACTCCGGGGTGAGACTGTTCGAATTCGGTTTCGACTGCGCAAGGCGCGCTTCTTCTCGTACTGGTTGGAGGAAGATTGAAACGAAGGCACTTTCTGCAAACCGGGCTTTGCACCGCGGCGACAGCAGTAGTCAAAGAGCGCCCGAACATCCTGCTGCTCTTTTCTGACCAGCACAACGCGGGGGTTCTGGGTGCGGCGGGACACCCGCAGGTCCGCACGCCCGCTCTCGATCGGCTTGCCTCCGACGGTGTACGATTCACCCGTGCCTACTGCCAGGACGGTGTCTGCCTGCCGTCAAGGGCGTCATTGATGACGGGCCAATTCTGCCGGACGCTGGGGCTCCTCCACAATCCCGATGTGCTCCAGCAGCCCGAGCGCTTCACAACCCTGCCACGCGTCCTGCGGGACGCGGGCTACCACACGGCTGCGTTCGGAAAGCGTCACCTGCCGCCAAGTCTTGACCGGGACTGGGACTATTGTGGCACCACGATGCCGCCAGGAGGAGAACCGTCAGACGAATACTACTGGGACTGGGTACGCAGGCACAACCACTTCGCTGCCTTCGAGCGGGACTGGAACGCAGAATTCGGCTACCGCGCGCCGGGAAAACGGGTCGAACCGTTGACCTGTCTGCTGTCGCAGTTACCGCTTGGCTTCACCATGGAGGCGTACACCGCGGGGAAAACCATTGAGTATCTCCGTCAGGCCAAACAGCGGGGTAAGCCGTTTTTCTGCTGGTCGTCATTCTACCGCCCGCACCAGCCTTACACGCCCTTGCCTCACTATGCGCGACGGTACCCGGCTGACAGCATCGCTCTCCCGCCAACTCTGCGCGAGCCCCCGAGCAGCCTGCCGCCCATGTTCCAGCAATGGCGTGCGAATCACAGGAACCCGTGGTGCCTCGGACGCGCCGCGATCGAGGTCGATCTCTACCGCACCTACATTGCTTACTACTATGCCCTGGTGGCCGAGATCGATGATCATGTCGCGCGCATCCTGGCCACGCTGGAACAGGAGGGACTCGCTGACAACACGATCGTGATCTACACGTCGGACCACGGAGACTTCGTTGGGTTCCACGGCATGGCCGAGAAGTGCGCACTGGGGCACAACGTCTACGAAGATACACTTCGGGTTCCGCTCATTCTGCGGTGGCCTGGGCGAATTCGGGCAGGTATGCGTGCGGACGGCCTGACCGAACTCATCGACCTTTTGCCATCACTTCTCGAGTTCGTGCGTGTCGCCCTGCCGCCGGGCCAGACGTTCCCGGGAAGGTCTTTCGCGCCCGTGGTACTGCGTGGTCAGCCATCGGAGAAACGCTACGCGATCTCGGAAAACTGGTCTCAGGTTGCTGTGATTGGTGAGCGATTCAAGCTGGGAGCGTGGCTCGGCGAGGAGCTGGGCGGCTTCGGTGACTTGTTGTTTGACCGGCAAACGGATCCCTTTGAGATCGGAAACCTGGCAGGTCATCCAGCGGCAGCCGAGGAAGAGGCAGACATGCGCCAGTTCTTGCAGGAGTGGGCAACCCGCTATCCGCCCGCAAAGAAACCCGCCGATTCTCGCCCAGATTGATCTTGCGATCGCCGCGTCCGCCGCC
>CAYLSS010000878.1:1311-2682 GCA_964385765.1 uncultured Solibacteraceae bacterium | reverse complement strand
CGACGTCTCGGACGAGGGTGCGATTCAGTCCCGCCGCCGGACCTTCGCCTTCGAAGACCGCCAGAAGCAATCGCGGCGATGTCATTTCAAAGGGTCCATGGCGAAAAGCGGCGGCGCTCATTCCCTCGGCGTGGAAGTGGGCGGACTCTTTAACAATGAGGCCGCCGGTAGCCGCCGCCGCGAGCGATGGACCGCGCCCGGCGAAGATCAGATGCCTGACCCCGGCCATCTTTTTGCGGAAATAACTAACGTGGCGACGCCAGTGCTCGAGGTACGCGGCCATGTGGCCGGCGGCATCCATCAGCGACCGCAGCGTCCTGGCGGGCGAGCGGCCAATCATCACGTCGCCGAGCCAGCCGAGAGCCGCCAGCGACGACACATAGGTTCTCGACGACACCGAAAACTCGTCGCCGGCGCGCGTCACGATGGCCGCGGAAGCCCGCCGCGCCAGCGGCGATCCGGGCGTGTTCGTGACGCCGATGATCGGACATCGACGGCGGGCCTTTTCGAGCAGCCGAACGGCCTCGACGCTGCTGCCGGACTGCGATACGAGAACCAGGAGCGTTCCCGCCCGAAGCAGGGGCAGTTGGAAATGCAGCAATTCGGCGGTCTCGACCATGAAGGCGGTCCGGCGGCGGCCGATCAAACGCAGCGTGATCGGATGTAGCGCGTGCAGCGACGAGCCCATTCCGGTCAGAACGATCCGCCGGTACTCCCAGCCTTCGATCAGTGCCGAGAGCCGCGATGGGGCGTCGCGCTCCTTCAGCGCTTCGACTGTGTCCGCGACAGCGGCCGGCTGCGCCAGCAGGTCATCAAGATAGGGGCCGGGAGTGATCGGTGGGGACCGCACGGCCACCAGAGTACTACTTTCGCGGGCACATTTACCGCCGAGTCGAGTACAATCCCGATCGGAGGCGATGATGCCGGAATTCGACGTCCTGGACAAGATCGCGATCAACGTCAAGAGTCACCGTCTGCTGGATCGGCTGCTGCGCGAAAACCCCCCGCTCGACGAAATCATGCGGAATTCGCGCAATGAGATCGAAGCGCTGGTCGGGGTGCGCAACTGGGTGCTCGACTCGCTCGGAGACCGTCCGGCGGCACGGCGTTTCTACCAATCCACGAACCCGACGCGCGAAGACTTCGAAGCGCTCGGCTGGAGCGACATGGCCGCGATCCGCCTGCTCGACTACACCGACAACGCCGGCCGCACGTTCCCGGACCTCAATCTGCGCGGTGAGATCGCCGTCTCAGATCCGATCCGGCTCATATGGCTGGCCGTCACCCGGGGCACCGGCGGGGCGAAGCCGTATTTTTTCGAGGACATGCTCCAACTGTTTCGCCAGTTCACGGGCCGCACTGAACGCCGGA
>CAYLSS010000878.1:0-1301 GCA_964385765.1 uncultured Solibacteraceae bacterium | reverse complement strand
GGATCCCGGATCGTGAACAGGTGGACGTCTGGATCAACCGCTGGGCCGTGGGTCTCGACCCGCGCATCGTGCGTCTCCGCGAGGAGAACCGCGAGCGCATCCTCAACGTAATCATCCGCCGCATCGACGCCGGCGAGATCCGCAGTTCGCGTTACAAGTTCGAGCCCGGCATGTCGTCCGAGCAGAAGTTCCTCCGGGCGCTCGAGTGGTGGAAGGAGAGCGCCTTCCACCTGACGTTCGCGGTCCGCGGCCCGGATCTGCTGAACGAGATGCTCGGCTACTCGCTCGATCCCGACACCATGAAGATCCTCTACGAGGCGCGGGACAAGGGAATCCCTTTCTTCGTAAATCCCTACTACCTTTCGCTGCTACATGTCCGCGTTCCCTACTTCGCCATCGGCGCGGACCTCGCTATTCGCCATTACGTGATCTATTCCCAGCAACTGGTCGAGGAGTTCGGCCACATCGTGGCCTGGGAAAAGGAGGACCTGGTCGAGCCCGGAAAGCCGAACGCCGCCGGCTGGCTGCTGCCCACGCGTCACAACATCCATCGGCGTTATCCCGATGTCGCGATCCTCATTCCGGACACAGTCGGACGTGCTTGCGGCGGTCTTTGCGCGTCGTGCCAGCGGATGTACGACTTCCAGTCCGGCCAGCTCAACTTCGACCTCGAAAGGCTTTCTCCCGGCGAAACCTGGCCCGAGAAGCTGGAGCGGCTGATGGAGTACTTCGAGAATGACTCCCAACTCCGCGACATACTGATCACCGGCGGCGACGCGCTGATGAGCACGGACCGGCAGATCGAAGCTATCTTCGATGCGATTGCGCGGATGGCCACCCGCAAAAGGGAGGCGAATCTCCGCCGGCCGGATGGCGCCAAACACGCCGAATTGCAGCGCGTGCGTCTCGGGACCCGCCTGCCGGTCTACCTGCCCCAGCGGATCACGCCGGACCTGGTCCGGGTGCTGAGCGAGTTCCGCGAGAAGGCCTCCGCGGCCGGCATCCAGCAGTTCGTCGTGCAGACGCATTTCGAATCTCCGCTCGAGGTCACGCCCGAGTCCCGCGATGCGGTAGCGAGACTGCTCGATGCGGGCTGGATGGTCACGAATCAACTCGTGCTCACTGCGGCCGCGTCCCGGCGAGGGCATGCCGCCTGCCTGCGCCGGGCGCTCGGCGACATCGGTGTGTCGCCCTACTACACGTTCACGGTAAAGGGCTACCACGAAAACTGGCACAACTTCGCGCCGAACGCCCGGATTGTTCAGGAGCAGATCGAGGAGAAATGCTTCGGAATCATCGGC
>CAYLSS010000877.1:0-2682 GCA_964385765.1 uncultured Solibacteraceae bacterium | reverse complement strand
ATTGCCTGGATGTACCGCGAGGACTACGCCCGCGCGGGCATCCGCATGAAGCCGGTGGTCGAGCCGGATGGTGTCTCCACGGCCCGTCACATTGTTCTGGCATCCCTGCTGCTCATTCCAGTGAGCCTGCTCCCGGTCGCTCTTTCGATGACGGGCACACTGTATCTGGCGGGCGCCGCCATCGCCGGCCTGTACCTGCTGTACTCCGGCTGCCGCGTCTTCGCCGACCAGACGGCGCTCCGGGCTCGCGGCGTGCTGCTCGCCAGCGTCGTCTACCTGCCGGTGCTGTTTGGTCTGATGGTGTTGGATAGGCCGGGCCTGTGATCATCACCGTGGAGAATCTTACGCATCGCTACGGCGAGCGGACAGCACTCGCAGGCCTGAGCTTTGACGTCGAAGAAGGCGCCCTCTTCGGCCTCCTGGGACCAAACGGAGGCGGAAAATCGACCCTGTTCCGCATCCTCTCAACGATGATGGCCCCCAGTGAAGGCCACGTCTCGGTTGCCGGGCATGACGTGGAACACGAACCGGACGCCGTGCGACGCGAAATCGGCGTTGTCTTTCAGACCGGCAGCGTCGACGGCAAGCTGACCGTAGTGGAAAACCTGACCGGCCAAGGCTATCTGTACGGGCTCAGCGGCTCCGACCTCGACCAGCGAATCACCGACGCATTGAACCGGTTGGGCATCTACGACCGACGGACCGAAATCGTCGATCGGTTATCCGGCGGATTGCGCCGCCGGGTCGAAATCGCCAAGGCGCTCCTTCACCGCCCGCGCGTCCTGCTGATGGACGAGCCCTCGACAGGGCTCGATCCTGGCGCGAGGCGTGAGCTTGCCGGCTACATCGCCGAGTTGCGCGGCGAACGCCGGATGACCGTCCTCCTCACAACGCATCTGCTCGACGAGGCCGACCGCTGCGACCGTTTGCTACTTTTGCATGAAGGGCGCCGCGTGGCCGAAGGAACGCCGGCCGAGCTCAAGGCGAGGGTGGGCGGAGACGTCGTGGTGCTGGAGGTCCAGAACTTGGAAGCGATGCGGGAAAAGATTGGCAAGCGCTTCGGAGTGATCGCCCACGTGATCGACGGAACGCTGCGCGTTGAAATGACCGACGGCCACCGCTTCGTTACCGAGGTGGTCGAGACGTTTCCCGGCGAAATTGAGTCCGCCGCTCTGCATAAGCCGACGCTCGAGGACGTCTTCCTCGATGAGACGGGGGTCTCGATTATTCAATGAAGTCCTTCTGGCTCCCCGTATGGACACTTTGGAGACGTGAACTCATTCGTTTCTGGCGCGAGAAGGCTCGGGTACTGGGTTTTGTCGGCTCGCCGCTCATTTTCTGGCTGGTGCTCGGCTCGGGGTTCGGCGACCTGGCGTTCTTCTATCCCGGCGCGCTGACGCTCACCGTGATGTTCTCGGCGATCTTCTCGACGATGACCTTAATCGAGGACCGGAGAGAGGGTTTCCTGCTCTCGATGCTGGTTTCACCGGCGCCGCGGAGCGCCATGGTGCTCGGGAAGCTCCTTGGCGCCTCGACACTCGCCTGGCTGCAGGGCCTGATCATCCTCGCCTTCCTGCCGCTGACCGGTCTGCACACCACTCCGCTGACCGTCGCCAAGCTGGTGGGCGTGCTTTACCTGATCTCGTTTACCTTCACGGCTCTCGGCTTCCTCATCGCCTGGAAGATGGAGTCCTCCCAAGGCTTCCACGCCATCATGAACCTGCTGCTGTTCCCGATGTGGATGGTATCCGGGGCGCTGTTCGGCTTCTCCAGCGCTCATGGCTGGATGCAGTGGCTCATGCGCATCAATCCGTTGACGTATTCCACTGCCGCTTTACGCAGACTCCTGATGGCGGAGGTTGAACCCGGCACACCGACGATGATGCTCAGCCTGCTGGTAACCGTCGCCGGCGGCTTGTTGCTTTGGCTGGCATCGACGGCGGCGGCGCGCCGAAAATCCACACGGAGTCATGCTTGAGATGAGACACGTACTGCTTCTGCTGCTGGCCGCGTTGGCGACCGCGGGCTGCGGTCCTGGCGCCAGTGACTTGCCCACGTACAATACGGTGCCCCCGTTCACGCTGACCAGCCAAACGGGCGAAGAGTTCGACAGTGCAGAGGTCCTCACCGGACGGATCTGGGTGGCCGACTTCTTTTTCACCAGTTGCACGGGCCCCTGCCCGCGGATGAGCGCGCGGATGCGCCGCCTGCAGAATGACCTGGCCGATCTGCCCGAGGTCCATCTGGTCTCGTTCAGCGTCGATCCGGAGAACGACACACCCGAAGCCCTGGCCGTGTACGCCCAACGCTTCCAGGCCGACAACAGCCGCTGGCATCTGCTCACGGGCGACATGGACACGCTGCACCACCTGTGCAGGGAAGTCTTCCTGCTTGGGGACGTCAAGGGTAATCTCGACCACTCGACCCGCTTTGTCCTGGTCGACCGGTCAGGCGTCGTGCGCGGCTACTACTCCAGCGGCGACTCCGAGGCGATGGATGAGCTCCAGCGAGATGTCCGCCTGCTGGCACGGGAAAACGCATGAGCGTAAGCGATCTGCCGACGCTCAATGCCGCCTTGAACGCCACCGCCGCCGTTTTATTGGTTGTGGGCTACCGGCTGATCCGCAAGGGCAATATCGAGGCCCACAAGAAGGTAATGCTCTCCGCCTTCTCGGTCTCGGT
>CAYLSS010000876.1:0-2685 GCA_964385765.1 uncultured Solibacteraceae bacterium | reverse complement strand
AGATCCCGATTGGAGCTCGGATCCTCGCTGTTGTCGACTGCCTGGTCGCGTTGACTACGGATCGACCGTACCGGCGCGCGGTCCCGTTCGATCGGGCTCTCTCGTTCATCGCCTCTCGGAGCGGAACAGCGTTCGACCCACATGTAGTGGAGGCGACTCTTCGCCGCTCCGGGGATCTCGCGGAGCTCGCCACAAAGACCGGCATGGTCTCGTTGGCCCGACCCACGGCTGAAGATTTTCTCGCGTCCATCTACGATGCGCAGCGGGAGTCGCAGGGGGTGTACCAGATGGCCCAGGATCTGTGCCGTTCGCTCGAACTGTCCGATGTGCTCAAGACGGCCGGCCGGCACCTGGCGGCCGTTCCAAGCTTCGATGCACTCGTCGTGTTTCTCAGCGGAGAAGATCGGCTGATCGCGCGCCACACCGCCGGCAAGGGCCGCGAAGCCCTGAAGTCGGTCGAACTCTCCTTCGGAGAGGGAGTATCTGGGATGGCGGCCCGGACCGGCAAGCCCGTTCTCAACGGCGATCCACAAGATGAGCTGCCAAATCGGGGGTTCGGTTTTTGCTCCGCCCTCTCGGTCCCGCTTGAGGGCTCTAGCGGCGTTCTCGGGGTGGTTACGCTGTATTCGGAGCGGCCGAACGCATACGGCAGGAATGATGAGCGGGTGTTGCTCAGCATGCGCTCGATCCTGGCCGCGGCCATCGAGAACTCGATACGCTACCAGCAGGCCGAGGCTTCAGCGACGACAGATCATCTCACCGAGCTTCCGAACGCCCGGTCATTATTCCAGCGTCTGGAAACGGAGATCGCGCGGTGCCGGCGCGGGGATGAGACACTCACCGTGCTTGTCTGCGATCTGAATCGCTTCAAGTCCGTCAACGATATTCACGGTCATCTGGCCGGCAATGAGGTTCTTCGCGCCGCCGGCCGGACGATCCAGCGGAATTGCCGCGAATACGATTTCGTGGCTCGCATGGGCGGCGACGAGTTTATCCTCCTGCTGCCCGGATTGCCCGAGAGCGGGATCGACGTGCGGCTCCGGCATCTGGAGCAGGCGGTCGCGGCTGCTGTCGAGCAGGCCTGTCCGGGTTGCGGTGTCACGCTGAGCGCCGGCCTGGCTCATTACCCGCGCGATGGAACCGATGCCGAGACTCTCCTTGCCGCCGCCGACTCGAGGATGTACGCCGCCAAACAGCGGCGAAAAGTGGGATACGGATACGACTTCGATCTTCCAGAAAGCCCACTCGCCGGCGAGAACGAGGATCCTCAGGTCTCGTCGGCGTCTTCGGTCGCCTCGACGAGTTCGCGCACGTCCATCGAGTAAATCGCGCTCTTTCCGTCGCGGTCACTCTGGAAGAAGATCCGCCGGCTGTTCGGCGAGAAGACCGGGTTCACGACCGCTGGATTTGACGCCCGATGCTCGCAAAGAGTAAATTCGCGGCCCGTGCTCCGGAGCATGAGGAGCACATATGGCGTCGCCTTGCCGCCACTTGCGGCGACGAAAACCGAACTATTGCGATTCGCCGAGAACGAGACGAACTGGGTCGTTTTGCCGATGAGGCGATCCTGGCGGCTGTCGGCAAAGTGGTCACGGAGGGCGTTGAGCTGGCCGGGCTCTTGAGGGAAGTGGAGGTAGGCCACCGACCGGCCTCGATTCACCCAGAGTGCGGGGCCAAGGTCACCCGGCGGCGTCGTGAGCTGGCGATCGCGCCCACCGAATCTTGCAATCCACAAAGTCTTGCGGCCTTTTCGAAACAGAATTTCGTCTTTATCGGGCCGAATCAGCGGATCGGACAGCTCTGCGGCGTCATCGAGCACCGTCCGCACCTTGTCGCGGCGGAGATTCAGCACCCGGATCCGCCAACTCGTGCCATTTGTCTCGACAAAGGATACGGAATCGCCGTCTGAGCTCACGCTG
Organism: uncultured Solibacteraceae bacterium; assembly: GCA_964385765.1. GTDB lineage: Bacteria > Acidobacteriota > Terriglobia > Bryobacterales > Bryobacteraceae > CAWELS01. The sequence continues at coordinate 766 of CAYLSS010000876.1, read as the reverse complement.
AGACCGCGTCCCCGCCGCCACCCCGAGGGGATCTCGTAGACCCTGCGCTGGCGGAGGTTCCGAACCCTGCAATGTTCCAGACGCGGACCGTCGAAATAGACGAAATCCCCATCTCCGGGAACAAGTTGCACCGAATTCGGCACCAGGGCAGTCGCCTCGGTGAGCAGCCGTGTTTCGCCCGACCCGACATCGAGCAGGTAGGCCTGCAGGCTGCCATCCCGATCCGAGCTGAACAGCAGGGAATCACCGTTGCGGGAGACGAAGCGGGAATAGGGTTCAGGCAAAATACTTGCGTAAGATGGGTTGGTGAGGCGAGTCACGAGGAATTCGGTCGACGGATCCGCATAGCGCGCGACCTCCGGCGCGAATCGCACTCCCTTCCGGGCCAGAACAGGCGCCCTGAAACCCAGGAGCGCCGGAAAGAGGGCCCGCCGGCTCAACCGATGGCCGGTGGACAATCGATCCCTCATATGCTTCCGATGCTAACACGAGCGTCGGCGAGCTCGATCAGCGCCGGGATGCGGTTAGGCCGTGCGCCGTCCGGTAGTGCCAGGCAAGCAGATTTTCGCCGAAATCCCCATCCCAGTCGCGCCAGACGGTGTGGATATGGTTGGCCTGGTTTTGCGTACAGTCGTACTCGATGAGGAAGTCCGGGGCGTGGATGCGGTAGTAGTGTGGACCTCCCGGTTCCATGGACCCGGCCCACGCGAAACGAATCTGATCGCCAGCCTTCCTGAACTGCTCGAGCCGGTAGGTGGCGAGCTCC
>CAYLSS010000875.1:0-2687 GCA_964385765.1 uncultured Solibacteraceae bacterium | reverse complement strand
GGGCTGGTTAAGCGCCACTGTCGAATCCGCCGCGGGAGCGATTGCCGGCGCACCAGCGCCCCACACGCACTTGGCGCTATTCCACGGCTTCGGCCCAGCGCTCTGGTGGAGCGTGGCCACGGTCGCCGCCGGAATCGCTGTGTACGCCGGGCATCGACGTTTGCGGGAGGTGAAAACGTTGGACGCTCTCTCTCGCTGGGGCCCGGCCCGGTGGTACGACCAAACCCTCAACGGCCTCGGCGTCCTGGCCGCGGCTCAGACGCGGCTGCTTCAAAACGGCTACCTGCGATACTACCTCTTAACGATCATCCTGACTACGGTTGGCTTGGTCGGCTATGCGCTGACGCGGCAAACCGCGTTCCCGATGCCGGCCAAGCTTGGCGATGTCCATTTCCACGAGGCTATGCTCGCAGGGGCGATCGTAGTGTCGATCGTGTGTGCCGTCCGCTCGAACTCACGCCTCACTTCGGTGGCGGCCCTGGGCGTCGTGGGAATCGGCGTGGCCCTCATCTTCGCGTTGTTTAGCGCGCCGGATCTCGCCATGACGCAATTTGTCGTCGAGACGCTGATGGTAATCCTGCTGGTGCTCGTGCTGTATCATCTGCCGGATTCCACTATCGTCGCCCACCGCGCCGGACGAATCCGGGACGCGGCAATCGCCATCGCGGCCGGCGGTATGATGTCGGTTCTGGTGGCGATTTCCGCCGCCCAAAAACACCCTGACGGCGTCGCTCGTTATTACGTGGAGAACAGCGTGCCCCTGGCGCACGGCCGGAACGTGGTGAACGTGATCCTGACAGATTTTCGCGCGCTCGACACTTTGGGCGAGATCACCGTGCTCGCCGTGGCGGCGGTCGGCGTCTATTCCTTGCTTCGGTTGCGGCAACGGGAGGAGGACGAGTGAAATCCCTGGTGTTGTCCACGGCCACGCGCGTGCTCAAGCCGCTGCTGCTCGTCTCCTCGGCCCTCGTGTTATTCCGCGGCCACAATGATCCGGGCGGCGGCTTCGTAGGCGGACTCCTCGCCGCCGCGGCGTTCGCGCTGCTGGCGATCGGCGCCGACGTCGGGACGGCCCGCCGCGAGTTGCGCGCCGACCCCCACACAATCCTGAGCGCCGGCCTGTTGTTGGCCGCCGGCAGTGGACTGCCGGCCCTGATCACAGGCCGGCCCTTGCTTACCGCCCGTTGGTACGACGTGCCTCTGCCATTCGGCGGGAGGTTGGACTTTGGCACCGTGCTGGTATTCGACGCCGGAGTCTACCTGGTGGTGACTGGAACCGTGCTGTTGATCGTATTCACGCTTGCGGAGGAATGAGCGGGTGACGATACTGCTTTCCATCGTTGTGGGCGCTCTTTATGCCGGGGGCCTCTATATGATGTTGCGACGCGGGCTTGCTAAGCTCATCATCGGGCTGGCTCTGCTGAGCCACGCCGCTAATCTGCTGATCTTCGTGGGGGGCGGACTGACGCGCGGCCGCGCTCCATTGATACCCGAGGGCGGCTCGGTGGATTTCCGCCTGGTCGCGGACCCGCTGCCCCAGGCGTTGATTCTGACGGCGATCGTCATCGGCTTTGGCGTCCTCGCCTTTGCGCTGGCGCTGCTTCACCGGACCTTTCAAGCAGTCGGGAGCGACGATTTGGATCAGATCCGTTCGACCGACAGGTAAAACAGTGCGGCTGGCCCTTCCCATCCTCATTCCATTGGTGACGGCGGCGCTGTGTCTGTTGGCGTGGCGCAGCCGTCAACTGCAGCGCTGGTTCGGGGTCTGCGGCGCCTTCCTTCTGCTAGCGGCGAGCGTTGATCTTCTGCGGGCGGTGTCTGGGGAAGGGATTCAGGTTTTGCAGGTCTCCGGGTGGCCGGCGCCCTTCGGCATCACGTTGGCCGCCGACGTCTTTTCGGCGATGATGGTGGCCGTCACTGGCGTCATCGGCGCCGCCGTGGCCGTCTACTCCCTCGCCGACATGGATGCCCGCCACGAAGCGTTCGGATACTACTTTCTCTTCCACTTGCTGTTGATGGGGGTCTGCGGCGCCTTCCTGACCGGCGACATATTCAACCTTTATGTCTGGTTCGAGGTGATGTTGATCGCATCGTTTGTGCTGCTGGCTCTGGGCGGAACCCGGGGTCAGATCGAGGGGGCCCTCAAGTACGTCACCTTGAACCTGATGTCCTCCGCGATTTTCTTGGCGGCGGTGGGCCTGCTTTACAGCATTGCCGGCACCCTGAACATGGCCGCCCTGGCCGGGACGCTGCGCGCGCCCGAAACGCCGCCAGCCCTGGCCACAGTCCTCTCCATGCTCTTCCTCGTTGCATTCGGCACCAAGGCGGCCATCTTCCCACTCTTCTTCTGGCTTCCGGCCTCTTACCATACGCCGCCCGTGGCCGTGTCGGCTGTTTTTGCCGGCTTGCTGACGAAGGTCGGTGTCTACGCTCTGATCCGTGTCTTTACCTTGCTCTTCGTGACTGAGACCGACTACACGCACCGGCTGATTCTCGTTGTGTCCGGGCTAACCATGGTGACTGGAGTCCTCGGCGCAATGGCGCAGAATGAGTTCCGCCGAATCCTTTCATTTCACATCATTAGCCAGATCGGCTACATGATCATGGGACTGGGAATCTTCACGCACCTCGCCCTCAGCGCTTCGGTGTTCTACATTGTTCATCACATCATCGTTAAGACTAATCTG
>CAYLSS010000874.1:0-2689 GCA_964385765.1 uncultured Solibacteraceae bacterium | reverse complement strand
CGTAGAAGACCAGGCAGCTCACCAGGCTGAAGGGACAAGGTCGGGTGGGGAACGTCGTTTTTCGATTTCGACAACGATGGACGGCTGGATCTGTTTGTCGTGAATGGAAGCACGTTTCAGCAGCGGCAGGATCCATCCCGCCTGGTACCGATGAGCGATTTTCTGCTGTGGCAAAAGAGCCCGGAGGACGGATTCTTCGATGTCGCTTCGGTCAGCGGCGATGTTCTTACTGAACCCCACGTGGGTCGGGGCGGGGCTTACGCGGACTATGACGGCGATGGAGATCTGGACTTGTTGGTCCTGCAGTTCGGGGAGGAGCCGGCGCTTCTTCGAAACGATGGCGGCAACGCGAAGAACTGGCTGAAGGTCAGGCTCGAAGGAAACGAGAGCGGGCGGGATGCGCTGGGCGCGGTGGTGGAGGTGACGTCGGGCGGGCGGACGCAGACAAGATTCGCGGGCAGCCAGCCATCCTATCTTTCACAGAACGCGCCGGAGCTGCACTTCGGGCTGGGCTTGGTGACGCAGGTGGAGCGGGTCCGGGTACGGTTCCCGTCGGGGAGAGTCCGCGAGTTGGCGGACGTTCCGGCAAACCGGGTGCTGACGGTTGAGGAACAGTGATGAAAGCCAGAACCGTCGCATTGATCTGCGCTGTGTTTGTGGCGGGCTGTTCCTCGGAAGAACAAGTCGCCGTTGTGGACACGGACACCGGGAAAGCCGACGTCCGCCGTTTCTGGGACGCGCTCCGGGAGGGCAACGCCGCACGGGTGGAAGGCCGTGCGGAAGCGGCGATCGCCAGTTACCGCGAAGCGCTTGAACTCGATTCGACGCACGAAGAGGCGCTGTTTTATCTGGGGGCGACACTCGAGCAAACGGGACGCTATCGGGATGCGGTAGCGTCCTATAAGAAGCTTCTCGAAGTGAACCCACAAAGCGGAAGGGCTCTGTCGCAATTGGCGGAATTGCGCTCCACTCCGGCGCCCGGCGCGCCGCACGATTTCGAAGCGGCGGAGACGCTGATTCAGCGCTTGCTCGAGGTAAACCGTGAGCAGGCAGGTCCGTTTCTTCTGCTCGGGCGTCTTTCGTTGAACCGGGGAGACTGGGAATCCGCCTACGATCACTTCCGGGTGGCCGCACAGGCCGGGGCGGCGGAAGGACACGCCTTCGCCGGCTATACGGCATATCTACAGGGCGATCGGCAGCGCGCCCGGGAGCACTTCGAGCGGCCGATCGAGCTGCAGCGCCGCGAAAGGGAGATGGCCGGCGCCGGAATTCGCGCGGAAGGGGACGTTCTTCCAGCGCCGGACAAGCCGCTCAGCGCTCTTGACCGCGCCGCGCTGATTGCGACGTTCTTCCTCCGTTCGATGGAGGAGCAGGAGGGGGAAGGCGACAAGCCGTTCGAGCATGTACGGGGAAAGTTCGCGGCCGCCGGTCGGGGGGCGTGGGGAGACTACGACGGCGATGGCAGGCCGGACCTGGCGGTCGGAGGAGAGTGCCTGGCACTCTACAGGAACAACGGCGGTTCCTTCACGGACGTAACCCGAGGCGCGGGGCTGGCCGGTGTCGCGGATGTGGGCGAGTTGGCGTGGGTGGATTACGACGGGGACGGCAAGCGGGACCTGTACGCATCCGGCGCGGATGGCGTCCGGTTGTTCCGGAATCTGGAGGAGGGTGGATTCCGGGATGTCGCGGCAGAAGCCGGATTGGCCGGGATGCGACCGCTATACCGCGCGATGTTCTTCGATGCCGACGGTGACGGGAAGACGGACCTGCTGGAGACTGGACCGGCCGGAGAGCATCCCCGTGTCCGGCTATACAGGAACCAGAGAGGCGCTTTTGTCAGGGCGAAGGCTCCGGTTGTGGGGCCGGGCGCGGCCGTGGTCGATGCCGCCGCGGCCGATTTCGATAACAACGGACGAATGGACCTGGCGCTCGCCTGCTGGCGAGGCGGCGCGCGGGTCTTCCTGAACCGCGGGGACGGCGCCTGGGAGGAAGCGGAGCAGGGACGGGTAGTTCGTGACTGCCTGAGTGTACTTCCGTTCGACTATGATCGGGACGGAGCCGTCGATCTGCTGGTAACCGCGCACGCCTCCTGGGAAGATTCGCTCCGGTCGCTCCTGCAGCCCGCATTTCAGTCGGATTCCAGTGGCCCGAAGCTTTTGCGTAACGAAGGCGGGGGAAGGTTCGCCGATGTGACCCGAGACGCCGGCCTTGACGGAAGGCACGGTACCGTCGAGGCGCTCGCCGCCGACTTCGACGGCGACGGATGGAGCGACCTGGCGCTGCTGAACGGCAGCCTCGATTCCTGCAGGCTGGAACCCAGCCGGATCCTTCGCGGCGGCAAGGGAGGATTCGAACCGTGGCTGCGGCTGCCATCCGGCGGCGGTCCGGCCAATCTGATCTCGGGCGCTGTCGCGGACTTCGATCGCGATGGAGCTCCGGATCTGTACCTGGAGGCGAACCCAAGGCTTCCAGGCGGCGGGGGCGTGTTTCGAAACACGGTTCGCGAAGCCCGGAGCAGGCGTGGCCCTTAGTGAGGAATTCCTGACCGTAGCGCACGGCCGCCATGTCGCGTAGGTCCGCTCCGGTCGATCCGGCAGCACACCCCAATCGAACTCGCCGGCGAAGTTGTCCCCGGCCATGCCGTTGAAAGGATGCCCCGGCGGATTCGGTATCTTCTTGACCCACGGAT
>CAYLSS010000873.1:729-2690 GCA_964385765.1 uncultured Solibacteraceae bacterium | reverse complement strand
GATGCCGAAAATTCGCAGCCGAGTTCGGGAGTCAAGGCGTCGGACCCCGAACTCCGAGTTCGGGAGTCAAGGCGTCGGACCCCGAACTCCGAGCTGCTGGACTCCTCGCCGAACTCCCCCGAACTCCCCGAACTCCCGAACTCCCGAACTCCGAGCGAACTCCGCCGAACTCCCGAACTCCCGAACTCGGCGAACTCGCCGCCGATCTCGCCGTGATAGCTTGCAGAGCACCTTCGCCAAAGTGGGCGGACAGGATTAGGCCGACCGGTCGGTCGGCCTATGACAGGAGGACCAATTTTCGGATATGCTGGAGGCCGCTGCAAACACGATGGTTGTTGGCCCAGTCCGATGCTGGCGGGTTCGTCTAAGGCCGCCCGGGATCGGCTTTGTCCAGGGCAGCCTAACAAGAGTCGGGCGGCAGATGGCGAGGTAAGGAGGCAAGATGGCAGAGGATAACGGAGGAACGATCGGCTTCCGAACGGCTGGGTCCTGGACTGGACACGACCTCGTCACCTTCACGACCGCCGTCTCAGGAACCTATGATGCCCTCCTCGTTGCGCGAGTTCGGAGGCGCCTCGAGGAGAATTACGTTAAGTCACTTGAAGGCGCATTCCGACGATACGAGAAGTTCCTGGGTCATCCCTTCTCCCACGAGTTCTTTCACCTTTGGCGTGAGGCAATCCACTCCTGGCGTAAGCAGGGCCCTGGTCCCTTACCTTTCTTCCTCTATCCGCCCATTCCATTTGGATTTCAGGACCCAACCGCCGCCCTCCCAAGTGATCAGGATCTCTATGAGAACCTAGCATGCTATTCGTCCGAGGAGGAACAGTTCCGCGTCCATCGGGTCCGTATGGCGTCGCCGGGTGGATTCAGTTTTGAGGGAATCGGCGAGATCCTCGAGCAATTCCGCGAACTCGTCAAGGATCTATCGTGGCGCAATCGCACTGAACGTGATCGAGATCGGTTGGAGATCATAGAGCGCTACCTTCATCTCAGGCGTGAACACCCGGACGTGAACATCCCTCTGCCACCCTACCTGAGGAAGGATAAGTACTTGGTAGATGCGGTTGACGGGCACCTCACCCAACTGAAGGCGCTTGAGGACCGGGGCAAGTTGGAGGCACTCCGGCAGCACCTCGACTACGTGCCAGAGTGAGGGACAGTGACTTCGTGCCGCGGACCTGCCTGTTGTGCCGCCCAACCATTAGGCCGGCGGCGGACATCGCCTGCGGCTCCGCCGCTCGGAGTCAACGGAGTCAAGGCGTCGGACCCCGAACTCCCCGAACTCCGACCCCGAACTCCGGGATGGGGCAGTTGGAATTGTACCGGACACGGCCAGAGTGTCAACTTCGTCTTTATATCATTTAAAATAAAACACTTATGAATGATTGATTGCGCGCCTCATCACAGTGCTGTAAAGTGGTGAGCAACGGTGATCATATGGAGGAGCCGCGCAAGCGTTCCGAGAGCGTCCGGATCTCAATAACACTGCCTACAGAGCACCACGATGAACTCCAAGTCCTCGCGAAAGGCAAGAGGGTGTCTCTCGCCTGGGTTGTGCGGGACGCCGTTGAGCGCTACCTCGCGGATCAAGCCCCGCTGTTTCGGAGCGTCGCTCGTGAGGACTAGGGGATGGACACGCTCAGCCGACGCGAGAGGAGTGAGCGAATGTCGCTCATCCGAAACAAGGATACCAAGCCTGAATTGCTCGTCCGGCGGCTCGTTCACGGGATGGGATACCGCTACCGTCTGCATGGCGGTCAGCTCCCTGGGCACCCGGATCTGGTCTTCCGAAAACGACGAAAGGTCATTTTCGTTCACGGCTGCTTTTGGCACAGACATCGCCGCTGCAAACTGGCCCGGCTTCCGAAATCGAAGCTCGACTTCTGGAAGTCGAAGCTCGAAGCAAACCGAAACCGGGACATACGGAATGAGAGAGCTCTGAGACGGATGGAATGGGA
>CAYLSS010000873.1:0-719 GCA_964385765.1 uncultured Solibacteraceae bacterium | reverse complement strand
TGGGATGTGCTCGTCATTTGGGAATGTGAACTCTCGGACCTGCAAGAAGTGTCGGAGCGAGTCGAAGAGTTTCTAGGAGGGTGAAGAAGATGCGCATGCGCTCGGTTGAACTCTTCGCTGGTGCCGGAGGTCTGGCGATCGGCATGTCCAACGCCGGCTTTCGTCACGTCGCCGTCGTGGAGTCGGATCATGCCGCGTGCGAGACATTCCGAGAGAACCAACGGCACCACACGAAGTCTGTCGAGGAGTGGCCTCTCCATGAAGGGGATGTCCGTTTGTTCGACTACAGTGAGCTCAGTGATGTGGCGGTTGTGTCAGGGGGCCCACCCTGCCAGCCGTTTTCAGTCGGGGGAAACCACCGCGGATATCAGGACAAGCGCGACATGTTCCCCGAGGCCGTGCGGCCAGTTCGAGAACTCCGACCGATGGCGTTTATCTTCGAGAACGTCAAAGGCCTCCTTCGGGAAGGATTCAGTGCGTATTTCGAGTACGTATATCTACAACTCACTCACCCAAGCATCACGCGCCGAGAAATCGAGTCTTGGAAGGATCACCGCTCCCGGCTGGAGCAGCATCACACGGCCAAGAAGGATCGCGCCGAGTACAACGTCGTCTACCGTGTGCTGAACGCGGCGAACCACGGAGTGGCACAGCGCCGCGAGCGTGTCTTCATAGTCGGTTTTCGGTCGGATCTAGGACTTGAGTGGTCGTTCCCGGAG
>CAYLSS010000872.1:0-2692 GCA_964385765.1 uncultured Solibacteraceae bacterium | reverse complement strand
GCTCGGGGGTCAGGCGCTGCATCGCGCGGCGCCGCTGCTGCGGCGTCATCTTCCGCCATCGCTCCAATGCCGACCGGCTCAGCCCCTGGTCCGCCCGCAAAGCCTGTGACCGTTGCGCCGCGGGCTTCGATCGCTCTTTGCCGGCCCGCACTTCCGGCGGCGCCATCAACAGCGGCCCGGCAAGCACGAGCATGACGAGAATCAGCTTCATGTCAGTAAACAATCGAGCGATCATACGGCCCCGACGCTATCGTCGCCGCCGGCATCGCCACCGTCCTTTCCCTCGTGTTCCGGAATCGACGGATCCAGGATATAGAGCATCTCGAGATCTTCCACCACCTGCTCGAACTGCTCGATATCAACCGGCTCCACCTGGGCGACACTGCCCGTTTCGACCTTCGCCGTGGGACGGAGCAGCAGCCCGGCTGCAAGCAGCAGGCACACTGTAGCCGCCACGAACGCAGGCTTCAACGAGAACGGCAGGATTGGACGGAACAGGCTGCGCCACCAGCCCTGCCCGCTCTCCCCGGCTTCGATCCGCGCTTGAACAGCGCGATCGAAGTCCGCCGAAATCGGTTCGGGCTTCCACGCATCCATGGCGTCGAAGACCACGCTCTGCGCCAGCAGCAACTCCCGGCATGCCTGGCATTCCTCGAGGTGTTCCTCGACCGCGGCCCGTCGCGTGTCGCCGAGCTTCCCGCCGAGATACGCCAGGATCACCTCGACGCCTTCTCCCGTGCGAGTTGGACACTGCATGGTACTATCCCTCATTCTGCACGATTTCCCGGCCCGCCTGACCGCCGGGGCCGTCAGGCCCGGCCAGGTGCCGGAGACGCTTGCGCAGCGTTTCATAGGCCCGGAACAGAAGCGATTTCACCGCCGATTCCGAGCAGTCCAGGACGCCGGCGATCTGTGTATAGTCGAGCTCTTCGTACTTGTGCATCAGCACCGCCGCCCGCTGCTTTTCCGGCAGCATGGCGATCGCCCGCCGTACTTCACTCAGTCTTGCCTCGACCAGGAGCGTCTCCTCGACGCTCGGCCGCCAGTCCGCCACCTGCAGTTTTGGACCATCGGCGTCCGCTTCCCGTTTCCCGTCCAGGCTCTCGTGGCCTTTTTCTTTCTTGTTGTCCCGGATCCAGTTCAGCGCCAGCCGCGTCGCGATGCGAAACAGCCACGTGGTGAACTTCGCCGTCGGTTCGTAGCTCGACCGGGCCCTGTAGACTCGCAAAAAGACTTCCTGGGCAAGTTCCTCGGCCACGGCCTGGTTCTGCAGCATGCGGTACAGGAAGTGAACTACCGGTCCCCGGTGACGCTCGAGGAGCAGCGAAAAGCTCGCGGCGTCGCCTTCGCGGACCTGCAGCATGAGCTCGGTATCGCGCTCCAGCGTCGCCACCGCTGCCATACCCTTCTGAACCCCGTCTTGGACCGGAAGTTGCGCCACATCCATAAAAATCGGTCGAATGCCGCCGGATCTCTACCTGCGCCGGAAAGAAAATTCGGGCTCCGTTCCTTCGTGCAGCCGTCCCAGGTTTTCGCGGTGCCGCCACAGGATCACCGCCGCCATCAACGCCACCGTGAGGACCTTGACCAGGGGAGGATGCTCAATCAACCACACCGCCAGCGGAGCCGAGATGGCCGACACCGCCGATCCGGCCGAGATGTGGCGCGTGATCGCCGCGACCACCACGAAGACGGGCACGAGCGCCGCCGCCGGGAGCGGAGCGAGCACCAGCATGGCGCCGGTCGCCGTTGCGAATCCTTTCCCTCCGCGAAACCGCAGGAACACAGGATAGCTGTTGCCGACCACGACCGCCAAAGCCGCCGCGGCCACCCACCATTGCGATCCATCCACCCACCGGACAGCCAGCCACACTGCCAGCGCTCCCTTGGCGGCGTCCAGGCACAGCACCACCACGCCCAGCGGCAACCCCGCCGCCCGGCTGACGTTCGTCGCCCCGATGCTGCCGCTCCCGACGCGCCGCACGTCCTCGCCCTCGAAGCGCTTCACCAGCAGGTATCCGGTTGGAATCGCTCCCAGCAGGTAGGCAACGACGAGAACCCACAAATCGGTCATAACTCGTATTCGCGCAGACTTGTGTAAACGGATCCGCCGGCCCGCGGTTCGCTGAGGTACAAATGATAGCTGGATGCCTCGAAACCGCCGAACTCGATCGGCGATATCTCCTCGATGGCGCGCCGCAATTCGCGCAAGTCCGCCGGACCCTTGATGCGCGCCAGCGTCAAGTGCGGCGAGAAGCGCCGTCTTTCCTTCTCCACGCCCAATTCGGCGGCCTTGTCATCGATGCGGCGGGCTAACTCCGCGAGTCCCTCGCCGGCCTCGATCCCGGCCCAAAACACCCGGGGCGCGCGCTCGTTCGGAAACCATCCCAGTCCCCGAATGGCGATGCGGAACGGTCCCGGCGAAGCAACCGCTGCCAGCGCGGCGGTCAGTTCGTCCAACCGCCCGGCATCCCACTCGCCGATGAACTTGGTCGTAATATGCATGTTTTTCACCGGGCTCCATTTGATCTTCGCGGTGGGCCGCAGCTTCCGAAGCGCGCCCTCAAGGCGCTCCTTGATTTCCGGCGGCAGGGAGATTCCGGTGAATAATCGCATTTGGCTTTCCTCCGATTCGCTGTTCCCAGTATCTCCGCCCGGCGCCCGGCGACGCCAGCGTTTCCGGCGCCTCGTC
>CAYLSS010000871.1:0-2696 GCA_964385765.1 uncultured Solibacteraceae bacterium | reverse complement strand
TGGGCGAAAGAGCGGCAGTACCTGAAGTCCTTTCGGCTCTGGTGGGACTACTAGGTGAGAGAGAGTTCGCCATTCACTTGGGGCCGAAAGTGCTCAGCGCCTTTGAGCGATTTGGCGAAAAGGCCGGTACGCCACAGGTGATCTCAGGGGTACTGCAGCTCCTACGAGATCGCGAACACCACGTACGTGAGCACGCTGCTCTGGCGATCTCCTATTTAGGGGTAAAGGCGATCACCGCGGAGGTTCTTGGGGCCTTGGTTCACACTCTGCGAAGTGATTCAGATCTCTACGTTCGCAGAGCCGCGGTTGAGGCCTTAGGGACCCTGAGCCGACTGAAGGAGGGATCTGAAGTGCGGACCATTCTCTTGGACTTGCTAGATGACCCGAATCCAGAGGTCCGCCAAAGGGCAGCGAGGGAATTTGAGGTGCTTGGAGATGCCATCACCCCTGATGCTTTTTTTAAGCTTGTGGCCCTACAGAGCGACGAGAGTCTGTACGTTAGGGCCCAGGCTGCCGTTGCACTTAAAGAACTCGGCCCCTACATCGCATTGCCTGTACTTCGAGAGCGCCTAGCTGCCATGCTCGTTGATTTTGAGCCGCGTGCTCGGAGCGCTGGTTTGCAGACGCTACGGTTCCTAGGAAAGAGCGTCTCTACTCCCCAATTCATCGAAACAGCGAGGGCGCTGTTTGTCGGCGACGCGGATGCGCATGTGCGAGTCAATGCTGCATACTTCCTTGAAGCGGTTGGAGCAGGTGCTGGCGTTCTTCGAGATCCCGTGGATCGTCACCGAGAGAAGTTGGATTACGACGAACCTCTAATGCGGAAACACGCCGCAAAAGAATTAGGACGACTCGGTCCAGCAGCGGCCAGGGAGGATGTCGTTGCCCGACTTGTTCAGCTCCTGGATGATTCCCATTCGTCTGTAGCGGCGAGTGCTGCGTGGTCATTGGCTCACCTGCGTGCCAAGGAACACTCTTCTAGAGTCTTGACGACCTTGGTAGGAGTACTACCAACCGTGGAGGCTGCTCTGCGTAACCTCTGCAGTGAAGGCCTCAGAGAACTCGGAGAGGAGTGACTGGGCACCCCGGCGATGACACAACTCCTGAGGCTTCTGAATGACCCGGATACGGGTGTTCGCAGTACTGCTGCGAAAGCCACTGGGCTCCTGGGTCACGCAGCGGTACCACCGCAGGCACTCGAGAAACTCATTCAACTACTGGACGATCCGGAGGCAGACGTCCGGGCGGCGGCGGCGGATGCGCTGGGCGCTTTGAGTGAAAAGGTGACCGCCGTAATCGTAGTGAGCAAGCTCTTCGAGCTACAAAACGACACCAGCACACTCGTTCGGCAAAGTGCGAGGTGGGCTCTAAGCCGACTAGCGAGGACGAGACTGCGCAGTGAGGTTTTCAATTTGCTGTGGCGCCATGCAAATAGCCCAGACGGGCAATTGCGGCGGAGGTCCGTGCGGTTGATGAGGTTGATAGCAGACAAAGATTCGACTATCGAACTGCAACGCCGACTGTTACGTTTGATGCGCTTTTGGGGCGAGTCTGTTTGTCAAGTGGCCGCAGAACTTCTTGGAGATCTCCATAAGACTACGCCGTCGATTCGACTCTGGCGGTTCCTTACGCCACGACAGAAACTCGGATATGTAGTGGGAGGATGGATCTGGGATATATGGCTCAGAGTGACCTGGAAATGAATGTCGGAGACCAGCCTAAGAAGACGAGTCGTTCCGGTTCAGAAAACCGCGCTTCCCCGTCGAAGCTGGCGAGCTGACAACCTGTGAATATACCTAGCCAATAACACTGAACCAGAAGAGCAGTCTTGCAGGGCCCATAGACTAAGTGCCGGTCTTATATCTGAGATTTGAAGCTCTTTCAATGAATTAGTACACTATAAGCACTTGTAATTAAGTTCATGAACCATATATGAACAAGTTAACTGCTCGCTGGTCTATTCAGCGTGTCGTTTATGCGCGAACTATCTCGCTCGCAGCTATAGTAGTTCTGCTTGGAATGCTAACTCTTAGCTGGGAACAATACCCCGGCTCGCAAGCCGAGGCCGTAGCCGGTTTGGATTCCTTCACGGCCCCTCGCCTAGTGAAGTACGCAGGTTCTCCCACGGTGTACTACTACTACTGTGTTATAAATGTGGTGCTCCACAAAAAGGACAATCAGAGAGCTGCCAAATTAGATATCGGGAGATGGTGATGCGTAGCGTCGCGATCGAGTGCGGATTATGCCGCTCGGGACGCCCCCGACGCGCCTCGGGGCCGGAAGCTTGCTGGGACCTTGAAAGCTGGTAGTCGGAGATGGCCGACCCGGGCTGAGGGGGAAAAAAAGCCCCGCTCGGCGACCAGGAACCCATAAGCCGCCGTACAGAGCGTGGCGTGATGGTGAAATCCCCGCCAGCCACGGCCTTCGTAATGTCCCAGCCCCAACTCTTGCTTCAATTCCTTAGCCGAATGTTACGCGGTTTCCGAACCGTTGACACGCCGGCCTTCAGATGGCGTCGATGATCAGGTAGATCAGAGCGTCGCTGGCGGTGAGACGCCAACCGCCGCTGTCGGTCTTGGTGTAAACGAGGATGTTGAAGCTGAGCCGGCCCGGGATGTTGCCCTGCTCGTCCGGCACGCTCAGCTTGGTGCTGAAACTGGTTCCCTCCACCTCGTCGCCGGCGCCGAATTGCCCGA
>CAYLSS010000870.1:0-2698 GCA_964385765.1 uncultured Solibacteraceae bacterium | reverse complement strand
CGGGCGCCGGCAACGATATTGAGCGCGCCACCGATATGGCCCGCAAGATGGTCTGCGAGTGGGGCATGAGCGAGCTGGGGCCGATGAGCTTCGGAAAGAAGGAAGAGCAGATCTTCCTTGGCCGCGAGATCAACCAGCACCGCGATTACAGCGAGGCCACCGCGATCCAGATCGACAAGGAAGTCCGGCGCATCGTCCAGCATTCCTATGACCGGGCGAAGAAGATCATCGAGGAAGGCTCCGAGGGGCTCGTCCGCATTGCCGAAGCGCTGCTGGTGCGGGAGGTGCTCGACGGCGAGGAAGTGCTGGCGCTGATTCGCGGTGACGAGATCGGGCCGCTGACGACGGGTTCGACGCCCGGGCCGGACGCTCGCGAGCCGGGCATGGTCAAGCCGGAGGGCGGCCTCAGCATTCCGCCGCAAATCGATGGGGAGTCTCCGCAGCCGGCGTGAGTATCCCTCCGTTTCGTTTCTACCTCTTCGACGTCGACGGCACGCTGCTCGACTCGGCTCCTGATATCACCGGTTCGGTGGTGGAGGTGCTCTCGAAAAGAGGGCGCGGAGATCACTTCACTGTGGAGGAGCTTCGCGGCCACATCGGTCTGCACCTCCGCGCCAGCTTCGACGCTGTATTTCCGGACTACAACGAGGATCAGATGCACCAGTTGATTCTCGACTACCGGGAAACATACCTCGGCCGGAACCACCGCGGCACCCGTGTCTTTCCGGGAGTCGCCGAGGCGCTTCCGCTGCTTGGCGGCAGGAAAGCGACCGCCACCACCAAAGGCACCGAAACCACCGGCAAGGTGCTGGAAATGTTCGGGTTGCGACGGTATTTCGACCACGTTCAGGGCACCGACGGTTTCCCGCACAAGCCCGCGCCCGACGTTCTGCTGCGCTCGATGGATGCTCTGGGCGCGATTCCGGAGGAGACACTGATGATCGGCGATGCGCCGGTCGACATCCAGGCGGGGCGCGCGGCGGGCGTTAGTACCTGCGCCGTTCGCTACGGATACGGCGCCGGCAGAATCCCGGAGAATGCCCCGGATTTCTGGATCAACGATTTCAGGGAGCTATGCCAATCGGATGGCGGCGAGCCCCCTCGGGCGGTCCGGCGCGATACATGCGCGCGTTGAGCGAGTCGATCCGCCCGGAGCAGCTTCACATCCCGAGATCGGCGTTGATGTCCGCGCCGGTGGAGTCTGCGCAACCGCCCGCACGCTTCTTCACCACGATACTTCTGAATTGCGCCAGGCGCCGGTGCTCTTCGCCAAGGTGATCCATGTACTGCCGAATGAGCACATAGTTGAACATCCCGCTGCGCTCGGCCCACTCTTCATCCGACCGGACCTGAATCATTGGTACATCCTGATGCAGATAGGTATAGCCCACCTGCCACCAGCCAAGCCCCCTGAGCCCGATTCCGCAGATGTCGGTTTGCGGGTGCAGGTACCGTAATGCCGCGATGATATCGCTGTGTGTCTTCCAGTTACCCCCCACCAGGGCGTGATCCGATTTCCCTCCGAAGTGCGAATTGAGGACCAGCGTAACGGGCACGAAAGCAAGCATTGCCACCAGGGCCGACATGGCCGTCCGGCGTCTGAGGCTCGGGAGAAACCAGTGAGATATCAGCCGCGAGCAACCGATTGAAATGACGATCAGGAGAAACGGCAGCGCCGGGTAAATGAAACGCTGCTCCTTGTGGCCCATCAGCGAGTGCGAAACGATAATCGCCGCCGCCGCGGCCAGCAGCAGGACGTTCCGCCGGATTCCGTAAACGAGGAACGCGATCGCAATGATACCCCACCAGGACCAGTTCCGGGCGAATTCCAGCGCATACTGGTACCACGGCGACACGCCAAAAGTATCGGCGAATCCTCCAAAGTAGTTTCTCCGTAGATACTCGATGAACGGCTGGTAGGGATAGGACCATGTGAGAGCGTCCAACACGCCGTGAAGCAGCACGACCGTCAATCCACCGGCGCCGAGGGCCAGCCAGCGCCGCCAATCCCGGCGAGCCAGGACTAAGGCCAACAAACCGACTACCGGCGCGAGGTGGTTGCGGATCAGAAAGGCCAGCCCGAGCAGCGTTCCCGCTCCAAACAGCCGGCGGCGGCTGGTATTGCCGGCCATCGGGTTGGCCACGAGCAGGGCGCAGAATATCACATGACCGGCGACGGCAGCGGTCAGAGCGCGCGTCGAATAGTAGACCAGCTCAAACCAGATGGCGCAGACGATGCCGGTAGCCACGGCCGTTGCGCGTCCGTCACGGCGGTAGGCCCAGAGGTAGCCGAATGCGACCGGCGCCAGTGACAGTCCCGCTAACACGACATAGACGCCGCTCATGTATACCTCCGGCCTGTCGGCGATGAAGCTGGTGAGATACATCACGATGCCGAGGACGCCGGGAAACAGCCAGGAGCGGACGCCGGCGTGAAACTCCCATGGGATCACCCCGTAGCCGAAGGCCATTCGGTGACCTTGCTCGAGATACTGCAACAACTCGTCGGGATGGAGGAAATTCGGTAGCAACGCTCCGGCGGCAACCCGGATGACGAACGCCGCTCCCAGGATGACTGCCAGAAGGTCCAGGTCGGGCTCGCGGCTCGACTCTTCCGGAGCGGGATGTGCCGGTCGCGGCGACGAGCGGACGGATGCCGCGCCGGTTCTCTTCGTCTTCTTTCTCGACCGCTTCATGG
>CAYLSS010000869.1:0-2703 GCA_964385765.1 uncultured Solibacteraceae bacterium | reverse complement strand
GACCGTCAGGGGGCGTTCCCAACTGAAACTGAGGCTAGCCGGCTAGGCGGCTAGCCAGCTAGACCGTCATAACAGCGCAGCGGGAGTTTTGTTCTCGTTTGGAATATCAAGAGCACGTCATGCATCTTCCGACGAAGTCACCGGCAGTTGGGCAAATCACCTGTACCGCTCCATGCCGCGCTGCTTCATGGCTTCCGCTGACAGTATGGAATTCAGCGTATACAGCTTCGGATGTTCGAAACTAGGTAAACATGCCGGCCGATGGCAGGGCACCGCGACACGGCTGGCGTGATGAATGCAGGAGGAATTGGATGGAAGCCAGATTGCCGAAATCAATCGAAGAGTTTCAGAAGAGGTATCCCAAGATCTGGGAGGCGTTCGACAGGCTTGGCGAGGAATGCCACGAGAACGGTGGCCCGTTGGATGAGCGAACTCGCCGGCTGGTCAAGCTCGGAATCGCGATGGGCTCACAACATGAGGGAGCCGTTCACTCGGCCGTGCGCAATGCCGTTGCCGCCGGTCTCGCAGCCGAGGAAATCCGGCACGTCGCTATCCTGGCGATCACGACAATCGGCTGGCCGGCCGCCTATGCGGCGTTGAAATGGATCGATGAGACGATCGCCGACTCAGTCTGAATCTCAGTTGGGTGGGTCAGTCGGGGGCGACGACCTCTGCTACCATTTTCCAACGCGCTGAACGAACGTCACCTATGCGTCAACGGGATAGGCTGGGGAGGGAAACAACTTCGTTTGGTTGTGACCGGAGGTCCGAGGCGGGGGCCGGAATGGCGAGGCGTGAGGGGTGCCTCGGTCGGTCGGGCACCAGGGTTGCTTTTCTCGGGCAGCGGGATGGGTGGGGGATTGCCTTTTGGGCGCTATTTTCTAATGATTTGCGGATTGGCGCCTGGCGATTTTTCGGAGAGCACTTCTCCGCCATTCCGCCTGTCCTGGTTTTACCTTCGTCCCGGTTTTTCCCGGACGGTGCAAGCGAGCGACAGATCCCGCCGCTGCTTTCTTTGCGGTTGGTCGTGCGGCACGATTGTCGAGCGAAGCGTGCTGCTCCGCCGGCGGCTCGCCCGCTGCAACGGCGCCGGATCGAACCTGTTTTGCCTCGATAGCCTGAGGCGCTTCATCCAGGGCGCGCTCGGGTCAGCGCCGCCGGCGAACTATGTATAGGATCGCGAGTCCTCCTGCGACGAGACACAGGGTGCCGGGCTCTGGGATGACTTGTGTTCCAACCGTCACAGAACCGCTGGAAGCCTGGGCGGCGAGTGGTTCACCGAATCCGTCAGACAGGGTGGCGCTTGTGAAACTAAGTGGGCTGGATCCTTGTCCGATGGCCAGGAACTCGAGCGTCCCGAGCGCGAAGGACGCTGGTTGGAGTGCGTCTAACGCGCTAGGCGAAAGCAGTGACACTTCGGAAACAGACACGGGATCACCGAGGACGAAAAACGTGATGGCCTCCAGAAAAGCCGGATCGCCTAGTAAGTTGCCAAAGCTGAAGGCGACGGGCGTAAGAACGGCATTATTGTAGTCGATGCTCAGGTCAAAGCCGCCGAGTGTAGGGGCGGTTAAATCACCCAACCCAGACACTGACACGTCAACAAACACTGAAGCGTTGAGCGCCGGGTTCTGGGCCGCCGGAACAAAGTTGATGCTCGTCCCCTGTGAGGCAGGGGCGAGCATCAGCAGTGTGGTAAGTACCAGGAGGAAATGTCGAGTCATAGTCATCTCTCACTCTTCCAATGGGCCGCTTTTCAGGGCTGGCACCCCGGGTTGTCACAATTCAGCACGCACTTGCGCGCATCGAGCACGGTAAGGACGCCATCTTCGTCGGCATCTCGCGGATCGCCCGGCTGGACCGTGGTGTTCCGGAGAAGCATGATGGCGTTGATGTCGTTGATGTCTACCGCGAGGTCATCATTGGCGTCGCAGAGCATTGCCGGCAGCAGACCGACAACGGTGGACAGGCTGGCGACGCCGGTGAAGGTAGCGCGATCGCCTGTCGGGTCGACGGCGCCAGTGGCCGGGTTCCCGGAGACATCGAACGCCGGGACCAACTGAGCCGAAGCCGGATCCACTTTGTGCAGATACAAGACGGTCCCGACGGGTAGGGGATTGTCGAGCGGGAGTACGACCGTCATGCCAGGAGGCGGCAAGGGGTAAGAGGGCTGCGGAGTGAGAACGATATTCACGAAGCGCGTCTTCCCGTTCAGGTCGCTGAAGCCGACGGGGCTGGGGACATCGAATGTCGATTCGAAGACGTCGATCTCGACGTCGGTGTTCGAGGAGACGGCGCCCGATGGAATCGTGATTTGGGCACGATCGCCGAACGAATCGTCGAGGATTGTTCCACCACTGGTGGGAATGCTGCCGTCGGAGGTGCCCGACGGCTTGATGACGACGAGTCGCAGGTCGATACCCATGCTTTCCAGATCAGTTCGGTTAAGGTACAGGAAGTTGTTAGCTGCATCCCTGAGCCGAAGAAAGTCCGCGAACCACGTGCCGTCCTCGCTGAACTGTGGGAAGAAGCCCCGCCCTTGCCACACGCCATTCAGAACATTTCCACTTTGCAGTCCGGGATTGGAGAACGAAAAGCTCCGTGTCTGCTGCCCAGAGGGGCTTCGCATCCGAAGCCAGGTGGTTGACGAATTTGGATGGGAGGCGACATCCACACCAGACAGGTCGTCTTGCGCGAGCATGG
>CAYLSS010000868.1:0-2709 GCA_964385765.1 uncultured Solibacteraceae bacterium | reverse complement strand
CCAGATAAGGATCGGACGCCAGGCCCGCATGCCCGGCGCGAACTCCTTGCGCCACGAACGGATCCACAGGCCCAAACCGGCGCCGGCAGCCAGAATCAGCGCTACCATCAGCCAAACAGGCCACTGGCTAAGCAGCACAAGCTCGCCTTTCCTGAATGCTTGTGGCGAGTGATGGAAAAGAAATTCGAACATGTACTGATTAGCCGCCTGTTTTGTTGCCTAGTGTGTCATGGCGTAGATGATGTAATTCACCCCGACCCGGTAAGCGAGTGAAGCCCACTTCTCCGGGTACTGCGGAGCGTCGGCCCACTCCCACGCGTCGCCAAGATCCATGTTGTGGCAGATGGCGACCATCAACCGGCCGTCATCATCATAGATTCCACGCCACCGCGGTTCGATGCCGTCTTGCTCGTAGGTTCGTCCCGAATAAAAATACCGAATGCCAGGAACCTGAAAGCGTTCATCGAGATCGTAAAGGACATGGAACAACGGATCTTTATCGTCCAGCTCCACGATGGGCCGATTCGGAAATACGCGCTGCATGCTGGATAGGAAGACTTCCCACTCGAAGGTGCCGTGAAAATCGTCCGTCATCATGAAGCCGCCCCGCAGCAGGTATTGGCGGAGTCTCTCGGCTTGCTGGTCATCGAGTTCCCAATGTCCCACCTCGACGGCGTAGATCCACGGCCAGTCGAAGATCTCATCCGAATCCAGATCCACCACATGTTCAACCGAGCGTGCGTGAATGCGGGTCAGCCGGCGAACGCCTTGGAGGAACTGCCGATCAGCCTTCGGATAGTCGGTCGACCAGGCGCCCCGCCAACCCCAATAGCCGCCTCCGAAGGTCGGATACCGCAGCCGGGCGAAGATGAACTCCGTCTTTTCACCGGCATCGGGAGGCATCGGAACGAACTCCTCTTCCGCAATCCGCACCCGCCCACGCCGCTGGCGCTGTGCGAACATCGCGCTGATCAGCACAAGCGCGACGAGAAGAGTCACGAACACCCGAACTCTCATAGCTGCATCCCCCGGCCTTTGGTTCACGATAGCACAGCGCTTACGATCGTCCGGCAACCGGATTCTTGGGGCCTATAAACATCAGACGGCGTGACTGTCCGAGAGGTTGTAAGGACCGTGCGCTTTTTAACCGGTGACTTCCGGCGACAGCGGGGCGACTAGCACGACGCTCAAATCGTCATTCTGTTGAAAGCAAACCCCCAACTGCGGATTCCGCTTGATTTTCCCTTTTTCTTCGCCCAGAATTGAGAAGGGAGTTCACCGCTTTATGGCTCTTACGAAACGGCAAAAAGAAGTCCTCGATTTCATCGCCAACTTCGTTGACGAAAATGGCTACTCGCCGAGCTTCGATGAGATCGCCGTCGGGCTGCGATTGGCCTCGCTGGCGACGGTCCACAAACACATCTCTGCTCTCGAGGCCAAGGGCTACCTGCGCCGGGCGCACAACCAGAGCCGGTCGCTCGAGCTCGGTGCGAAATACCTCGAGGACAGGGAGCGCCGGGTTACGGCCGCTGCCGGCCGCTACGACGTGCCCCTGGCCGGACGCATCGCTGCCGGATCTCCAGTGGAGGCGTTCGAAGACCGCGCTTCACTCAGCTTCGCTGACTTTGCCGGCGACAAAGATACCTATGCGCTGGAGGTCAGCGGCGACTCGATGATCGACGATCACATCATGAGTGGTGACTTCGTCCTCATCGAGCGAACCCAGAGCGTGCGCGATGGCGACGTAGTCGTCGCTTTGGTCGATGGCTTCGAGACAACGCTGAAACGGCTTTACCGGGAGCCGGACGATATGATCCGCCTGCAGCCGGCCAACTCCGCCATGGACCCCATCATCGTCCACGCCTCGCAAGTGGAAGTTCAAGGCCGGTTGCTCGCCGTCCTTCGCAAGTACTGACGCGGCTCGAATTCCCTCGTGCTCGTTCATGCCTCTCCTCCCTCGACTCTGAATCTGTGCTAAACAGTGTGGTTATGTTTCAGGTTCAGCGGAGTTCCCAAGTTCGCGACGTGGTGGTCATCGGATCGGGCGCGGGCGGGGGCACGGTCACAAAGGTCCTCGCTGACCTGGGTGTTTCGGTCACCCTGCTCGAAGCCGGACCGATGCTCGACCCGGGCCGGGACTTCAAAGAACACATGTGGCCTCACGAAGTAGGCCATCGGGGGGCGGGCGAGGACGCCGCGCTGTACTTCGGCCGGCGCAAGAGCTTCAGCTACTTCAACGCGCCCAACGGCTATTGGGAGATTGACGGCGAACCCTACACGGTCGGGGAGGGCACCCGGTTTCGCTGGTTCCGGTCGCGGATTCTCGGCGGACGGACCAACCACTACGGGCGGATCTCTCTGCGCTTCGCCGATTACGACTTCCAACCCTACTCTTTCGACGGCCTGGGATACGACTGGCCCATCACCTATAAAGACATCGCCCCTTACTACGACAACGCCGAGGCGTTCATCGGCGTTACGGGGACGAAAGAAGGCCTCCGGACAGCACCCGACGGCGTGTTTCAACCCCCGCCAGCACCGCGCGTACATGAGCATCTGGTCAAGGGGGCATGTGACCGCCTCGACATCCCGTGCATTCCTTCGCGAATGGCCATCCTTACCAGGCCGCTCAATGGACGCGTCGCCTGTCACTACTGCGGCCAATGCGGGCGCGGCTGCGTGACCGCGTCGAACTACTCTTCGAGCCAG
>CAYLSS010000867.1:0-2710 GCA_964385765.1 uncultured Solibacteraceae bacterium | reverse complement strand
GGCGATTATGCGCAGCGCCACAGACTGCACGCGTCCTGCCGAGATGCCGCGCTTGACCTTGTTCCAGAGCAGCGGCGAGATTTTGTAGCCGACCAGGCGGTCCAGCACACGCCGGGCCTGCTGGGCGTCCACGAGGTTGGTGTTGACGAAGCGCGGAGAGCGGAACGCTTCATTGATGGCGCGGGAAGTGATCTCGTTGAACATGACCCGGTAAATCTTCGGGTCCGAGTTCTTCTTGCCATGCAGTTCCTCGGCGAGATGGAAGCAGATAGCCTCGCCCTCTCGGTCCGGGTCAGCCGCCAGGTAGACGGCTTCCGCATCCTTGGCTGCTCTTTTGAGCTCCTGGATGAGCTTCTTCTTGCCCTCGATCACCTCATACTTGGGCTCGAAATCCCGCTCGACATCCACGGCCAGATCCCGCTTGGGGAGGTCCTTAATGTGGCCGAGGGAGGCCTTGACGGTGTAGGTCCGCCCGAGATATCTACCGATCGTTTTCGCCTTCGCCGGCGACTCGACGATGACGAGCGATTTAGCCATACGTATACTCTCGAATTCCTTTTGTGGTATCTCGCAGAACCTGGAGCCAGCCGGTTTGCTGGCCCACTGAGCGAGAATCCGCGTGCAACGCGACGCTGACCACCACTCAGCCAGTTGAGGTTAGAGCCGCCGGTTCAGACATCAAAGCCCGAACCCGGCCGCCAGGGACGAAAACCCTGCCTGCCTTCACCACACTTTAGCAAAGTTCTTCCCAGGGAGCTGACGGACCAAGCCAAGCATCTCCAACTCGAAGAGTGCTGCGAAGACTTCCGACGACGAACAATTCTCCAACTTTTCCAGAAGCTCGTCAACCTGAAATGGCCGGTCGACCTGGAGAGTGTCGAGAATCTCCCGCTCCACCCGCCCTCGGGGTTCCAAGGGTAGAGATGCCTGGTCGCCATCAGAGGTTTCAAGCGGGTTCGAAGAGCCTTGCGCGGTGGATCGTGCCTTGTCGGCAAGACGCCGGCGCACCTCGGCCGGGAATTCATCCACCACGTCGGTCCACTCCTGAATGAGCTTGGCCCCTTGCTTTATCAATAAGTTAGGGCCCCAGCTCATCTTCGATGTGATGTTCCCGGGAATGGCGAAAACCTCTCGATTCTGTTCCATGGCAAGCTTGGCCGTGATCGCCGATCCGCTGTATTGGGCGCCTTCCACGATCAGTACGCCAAGGCTCATTCCGCTGATGATTCGGTTGCGGACAGGAAAATTCTGGGGGTGAGCGGGACTGTCCATCGGGAATTCCGAAAGAATCAGACCCTCGGAAGCGATCCGCTCAGCCAGCCGGCGGTTCTCGGCCGGGTAGACGCGGTCGACGCCGCAGCCGAACACCGCCACTGTCGCACCGCCGGCATCCAGCGCGGCCCGGTGCGCGGCGGTATCGATCCCGCGGGCCATCCCGCTGGCGATCATCAGATGCGCTCGGGCCAGATCAGCCGCCAGGCGCTCGGTCACCGCGAGACCGTACGGCGTAGGCCGGCGGGTCCCGACCACCGCAATCGCCGGCCGACTCAGGAGTTCGACCCGGCCGCGAGCGAACAGCACAATCGGCGGATCGTGAATCGCACGCAAGGAATCGGGGTAGCGAGGGTCCTGAATTGGGAGAAGGCTGACCCCCTTGTCAATCATTTTCTGGTGCTGGATGGCCGCGTCCTCGAAAGCACAGCCGCTCGAGATGCTCCGCGCGGTGCTGGCCGGGATGCCGGCCGCTTCGATCTCGCCGGATGTGGCGCGGAACACAGCCATCGGCGTGCGGAACTGTTTGATCAGCCGGCCGGCGCGCCGGGTCCCCAGTCCCGGGACCATCCTGAGAGCCAGCCAATGGAGTTCTTCATTCTGATCCAGCGTCTGTGGCCGGGCATCTTGAATTGAGCTGGACGGCATCTGCCCCACACCACATTGGTGGTTGCCGAGTCCGTTTTCTCTCTCACCGGTGCAGGGCTGTCACGCTATCAGCGGATTGGAGCTTCCGAGCCCCCGAGAGTGCCGTTGCCACCCCCGGACATGTCACCTGAGCCGGAATCCATTGAGCCGGAGTCCATGCGCAAGACCTGCCGCTGCACGTCGGGAGGATTGGCCCGGCGTCCCAGGCGCTCCGGGCTGGCGGGCGCCGGTGTCGTCAAGTCTGATTCGCGCTCTGGAATGACAAGATCGGCGGAGAGAGTGAACACCATGGGGCTGCCGGCGGAGACGAGCACCCTATCTGACTCACCCGACGCTTCTGCGGAGGAGGTGGCGCCCTCAACTTCCGCCAACCTTCGGATCAAGCTCTCCAGACCGGTGACGGCCGTGATGGTGTCCGTTCCATCAGGGGCTGATCGCGTGTCGCGGCTCAAGGTATCTGTTTCGACCTCGATAGAGGCGCCGTCCGGTAACTCGAGAGACACCAGCCGCAACACCGCTCGTACCTGCCCGGCGTTGTCGGACTTGACTTCCTCCACGACGCCGCGAACCGGGGCGCCGGCATTGACGAAAACCCGGCCTTGCTCAGGCAGGGGCGCTTCCAGTTGCGCTTGGAAAGTAGAGCCTGGCTTGTGCCGGTTCACAGTGATGGGCTCGATTGTCCGGACCCCAAGAGTCGACCCGCGGGGAACCACGTAACTGTTGTCCTTCTCCTGTTTACCGCATCCCAACAGACCCAGCGCCAGGAGGGGCAACAGAAATCGCCAGAAAG
>CAYLSS010000866.1:271-2715 GCA_964385765.1 uncultured Solibacteraceae bacterium | reverse complement strand
GGCCCGATCAAGCTCCCCGGGGGCGTGTTGGAGCTGGAGGCGTACGCCCGCCAGGGGTCCAACGGAAAACCCGCGCTGCCCACCGGCGCCGCGAAAGGCGAGTCCGAGGAAAAACGTGTCCAGGAAGAAAAAGCAGCCTGAGCCTGAGAACCACGAGCGGTGGCTTGTATCCTATGCCGATTTCATCACGCTGCTGTTTGCTTTCTTCGTCGTCATGTTCGCCAGCTCGCAGGCTGACCAGGAGAAAGCAAAGGCTGTTTCCGACTCAGTCCGGGAGGCGCTCGAGGAGGGTGGGTTCGGGACGCTCGTCTCCACGGTCCTGGGCGGCGGCACCAGTAAGGCGGACGGAATTGACGCTCTGGACGCCGTCGACGCCGCGCTCACCGATGGACACCATCACGGCGCCCAACCGGGTGAAGGCGGGAAGTTGTTCGAGCTGCAGCCGGCGCTCGAATACCTTACGGCCGAGTTGAGCGAACAAATCGAAAACGGGCAGATGGAGATCAACCTCGAGGCCCGCGGTCTGGTGGTCAGCTTTCGGGAGGCGATGCTGTTCGAGTCCGGGAAAGCGGACCTGACCGGACAAAACCTGGGCGCGGTGGGAAAGGTCGCTTCAGTGCTCAGGAACCTGCCGAATCCGGTTCGCATGGAGGGTCACACCGATGCGATCCCAATCCACAACTCACGCTTCTCCAGCAACTGGGAGCTGTCGGCGGCGCGGAGCATCACCATGCTCGAGATATTCGCCAACCGTTTCAAGATCCCACGGGAAAAGATGTCCATTGCCGCCTATGCGGACAATGCCCCGGTGGATACCAATGAAAATCCCGAGGGCCGGGCTCGGAATCGCCGGGTGGATATCATCGTGCTCAGTGAGATCGGGCTGCAGGCCGAACCGAGCAAGACGGCCGACTCCGGCGCCGCGAATGCCGATCATACCGTCTCCGACGGCCATTAGCCTCAGGCCGGACCGACGGCGTCGTCCTTCATCAACTGTTTCAACAGGATCTCGGCGGCCAACTGCCCGGCGATCTTCTTCGAGGAGCCCTCGGCCCGCGCCTGCCATTTCTCGCCGATGCTAACCTCGACCGTGAAGATCTTCGAGTGCTCGGGCCCCTCGGTCAGAATGACCCGGTAGCGAGGCGGGGGCAGCCTACGCGGTTGGGCGAATTCCTGCAGCGCGCCTTTGAAGTCAGTGACTTCAGACTCGATCTGAACCAGCGCGCCGAGATCGCCGATCACTCTCTCGAGGACGAATCGTTTGGCCTCTTCGTATCCGCCATCCAGGTAGACTGCGGCAATGAGAGCTTCCACCGAATTGGCCAATAGCCCACGCTTGGTCCGCCCTCCGTTCAATTCCTCGCCGCGGCCGAGCAACATGTAGTCACCCAACCGAAGCTCGCGGGCTACATGGCACAGGTGATCGGCGTTCACCAGCCTGGCCATTGCCTTTGACAGACGCCCCTCCGGCAGCAGCGGGAATTGCGCCACCAGGACTTCGCTGACAACCAGCCCCAGCACGGCGTCACCGAGAAACTCAAGTTGCTCGTTGTCCCTCGTGGTTTCACCGCCGTGCGCACCGGACTCGTAAGCATGCGACTTATGAGTCAGGGCCCGCTCAAAGAGACTTTTGTCCCTGAATTGATAGTCGAGCTTCGATTCGAGTTCTCCCGGGGCCGCCGGCATCGCGCAACCCGATGATGACGCATGCAACCCTACTGGTTGCTCTTGGCTTCCTGCGCCTTCATCGCACGTGCACGTTCGTCCTCCGCGATCCTCCGGATTTGTGGATGGAGGTCGGAGTCCGCAAGCACGTCATCGAGCGTGGCGATCGCTTCTCCATAGTTTCCGAGTTCGGTGTAGGCGGCCGCCAGCCGGACCTTGGTGATCGGGCTCGGCGTCGAGCCGACATCGATCGACTGCTTGAAGTGATCGGCAGCTTCCTGGTGGTTATCCCGAACCATTGCCACCATGCCGAGCGCCTCCTGGGCCTGCGCCTTGAAATCACTCTTGGCCGATACCCACATCTCTTCGGTGACATTCGGATTCGGCCGCGGCGCATTTTCGATGATCCCCAACGCCTTGTTGGCCAGCTCGGACGCCCGGGTGAGCTTTTCTTCCTTGTCAAGATCGAACTCGCGAGTCTTCTGCGCCATCGCGGCGGCCATGGCCAGCATCACCGTGAAGTTGTCCGGGTCAGCCTCGAGGGTGCGCTCCCCGTAGATCATCATATTCTCGTAGTCGTTCATCGCTTGGTATGAGATGGTCGCGACCTGGAGGGCGAAGCCCGTCCATTCCGAGTCGGGAAAGTCCGTCACGAACTTGTCGACAGCCTCCACTCTCGAGGCCGGATCGGCTGCGTTCATGATGGACTGGATCGCTTCGAGCTCCTCTTGAGAACCGATCTTTGGCTGGGGAGCAACCGGCGTTCCCTCACCGGCCGG
>CAYLSS010000866.1:0-261 GCA_964385765.1 uncultured Solibacteraceae bacterium | reverse complement strand
GCGCGGCTTCTTGCGCGAACACCTTCGTGGCGCAAAACAGGATTAGGATGGAAAGCAATACCTTCGTCGTCATTGACACTCCTAAATCTTATCGTACCGTGTTTTTGACGGTGAGACTCCTCGGCGGGACACAGCCAACACTCTGATCAACCACTCACCGTCAGGGACGCGGGGCCGATCGATAGGCGCCATTGGCCCCTTCCCTGGCCATTGCGCGAACCTGGTCTGTCACTCCTTCGACCTCCAGGGCCGCCTCGTAGT
>CAYLSS010000865.1:0-2717 GCA_964385765.1 uncultured Solibacteraceae bacterium | reverse complement strand
GGCCGGTCAACAGGGAGGCGCGGGTCGGACAGCAGCGGGCGGTGTTGTAGAACTGTGTGAACCGAACGCCCTGACCTGCCAAACGGTTAAGATTCGGCGTATCGATCTCGCCGCCGTAGCAGCCGATATCGCTGAATCCCATGTCATCGGCCATGATGATGACGATATTCGGGCGCCGTGGAACGGATTCCGCTCCCGGACCGCATCCGGTGATCCCAGGAATCGCGGATACGGCGGCCGCGCCCCCGGCCACCGAGCGCAAGAAGGATCGGCGTGAGGTTTGCATGGACATCAGGGGTAGTGTATACCATACTCCGTGGCGGACGAATATTCAGCATCGGGGCGCAACTCAGCGCCGAACCGCGATCCTGTTGAGGCGGTCTCACTCGCCCGGGCTTAGCCCTGGCTTAAACAGTGGCCAGCAGAAACAAGCGCGGAAATGGGAATAGTGCCCGGCCGTCGGGCTGGGCCGGGAAGCAGCGCTCCACTTCCTGCCGGTAGGCCGCTAAAAAGCCCGCCCGCTCCGCTTCCGGCAAGCGATCGAGATACGGGCGGAGGCCCGTTCCGCGCATCCAGTCGACCACCGCCGAGGGACGTTCGAGAATGTGCAGATAGGTAGTCTGCCAGATATCGAGCTGCCTGGAGATGGGCGCCAGCAGGCGGTAATAGAAGTCCGGATCGTGGATCTCGAACGGTTGCGGGATCGGCGTCAGCCATTCCTTCCAGGGCGCTTCTCCACACAGGCGCTCGATAGCCTGGTGCGCCGGGCTGGGCAGGTGGTACGGGATCTGGATGGCGAGCACACCCGGCCGCCGCAGGCAGCCGGCCAGGTCCGGGAGCAATTCCGCATGATCGCGCACCCACTGCAGGGCCGCGTTCGAGAAGATCAGGTCCACGGGCTCGGGCGGCCGCCAAGCGCCGATCTCCGCTTCGATCCAATCGGCGCCGACGCCGCTATCCCGCGCCTGCTCGAGCATTTGCCTGGAACTGTCGACGCCTGAAATCCGTCCAGACGGCCATCGCGAGCGCAGCACGGCCGTGCTATTGCCGGGCCCGCAGCCGAGGTCCACCAGGCGTTCCGGCGATGCGAGCTCGACCCGCTGAGCCAGGTCCAGGCACGGCTGGATGCGCTCGCGGCCAAACTGGAGATACAGCGACGGGTTCCACATCAGTCGCGGAACCCGGGATTCGGCTTGGGCATGGCCGCCAGCACCTCGCCGCGCCATGTGGCGAGCCTGGCCCGCAGATCCTTCGCCGTGTCCGGCTGCTCCCACGCGACGTCGTGCGCCTCACCGGGATCGGTCGCAAGATTGTACAGTTCGATCCGGCCGTCCTCGAAGTACTCGAGCAGCTTCCAGTCTCCGGCCCGGATCGCGCCGACGGGCGTAGTCGTCGGGTAGTAATGCGGATAGTGGAAGTGGAGCGCGTCCCGGTCGAGCCGGACCCGGGATCCACGCAGAATCGGCGCCAGGCTCAGCCCGTCCACCTGATGGCCGGCAGCGCCCTCGAGATCGGCGATTTCGAGCAGGGTGGGATACAAATCCGCGGTCATCGCCGGCACACCCGACTCGGAACCAGCTTCCGTCACCCCGGGCCAACGCACTATCATCGGGACTCGAATGCCGCCCTCATAAAGCGACCCCTTGCCGGACCGCAGCGGGTGGTTGCTGGTTACCTGCTGACCTTCGTACTCGTTGACGAAGCCGCCGTTGTCGGATGTGAAGATGACAACCGTGTTGTCGGCGAGCCCTTCCTCATCGAGCTTGCGCAAGACGCGGCCGGCATTCTCGTCGAGACTTTCGACCATGGCTGCATAGACCGGATTCTGGTGATGCAGTTCGGGTCGCAGGCGGTCGCGGTAGCGACCCACGGCCTCGGCCTTGGCCTCTATCGGCGTGTGGACCGAGTAATAGCAGAGGTTCAGGAAGAAGGGATGCGAGCCGGCGCGCTCGATGATCTCGAGAGCTGCATCGGTCAGGTCATCGGTGAGATAGTCGCCTTCCCCGCCCCATGGCAGACCCGGCACGTAGCGCAGCTCGCCGCCATAGCGCCGATCCCCCCGGTAGGGCCAGAAAAAGGTCTGCGGGGCGCCCCACAATGTCCCGCCGATGTTGATGTCAAAACCGTGGTTCTCCGGATAGTGACCGGCGTCGCCGAGGTGCCACTTGCCGACGTGCGCGGTGAGATATCCGGCTTCGTGGAGGACCTCGGAGAGAGTCACTTCGCCCTGGGGCAGGTCGCCCCGTGCTGTCGCGTGGATCAGTTTGCGGTCCGGCGGATCGCGAAGCGTGGCCTCTCTCCATATGGTCATCTGGAGCCGGGCCGGGTATTTGCCCGTCATGATGGAGGCGCGTGTGGGCGAGCAGACGGGCGCCGCGGCGTAAAAATCGGTGAAGCGCATGCCCTCGGCGGCGAGCCGGTCGAGGTTCGGCGTCTGGTGCAAATCGCTGCCGTATGAGCCGATGTCGGCCCAGCCAAGATCGTCCGCCAGAATGATCACGAAGTTCCACTGGCGGGCGCCGGCGGGCAAGGCCGCCAGCGCCGTCCCCAGGAGAATGTACAGGAGTCGCATTCGAGACCTCCCCTAGCGCACGTAGTCGTCGATGCTGACAGGCGCGACGTCTTGCCACGTCCTCGCCGGTGTCCGGTTCTGTTGGAACCATTCCTCGAATGATTCGATCTGGTCAGGGTGCTCCCGGGCGAGATTGTTCTGCTCG
>CAYLSS010000864.1:0-2718 GCA_964385765.1 uncultured Solibacteraceae bacterium | reverse complement strand
AGGCTGCATCTTACCCGCTACCCGTTTCGTATTGCATGTTTTGATATATCCAACACTGGGATCTCGGCGATCGAGAGCGCGCGGACCACCGTGCCGAACGTTGGGGCGAAGTAACCCCTCCCCTCCTTCTTGCCCTCCTCCGTGCGCGGCGCGTCCAGGCGACCAGCCTTCCAGTCGTCGATATAACCGAGGTAGCGGGTGCGGTCATAGTCCGACGGCGGCGCGCGGAGCACGTGACTGTTGGCCTTGTCCGTGCTGAGGCACAGGCGGAAGGTGTACGCCTGTAGCCGGTGATCGCTCTCGCCGCTGGTGCCGGCCAGAAAACGCCGCGTGTCGTAGTCCTGGTAGACGACGCCGGCGTGCAGTTCGTCGAACTCGTCGCGGCTCTCGCGGCCCAGGCGGTAGCGCGCGCCCCCGAACGCCGCCAGGTCCCCTTCATAGCTGGCGTCGATGAAGATTTTGCCGCGGAATTCCTTCGTCTGGCGGCCGGCCCGGTCCATCGCGCGAATACCGGTCACGCGGAGACCCGTACGCGACACCTCTTCGAGCCGGTGATTGCGGAACACCGAGACTCCCGCCTCGCGCACCATGCGGTCGAAGATGCTTTCCGCCACTGACGGCTCGTAGTAGTAACCGTCGCGGCTCAGTTTCGCGTTCTCCGAGCCGGCTCCATACTTTTCGATATAGTAGTCGCGCACGTGGCCGACAAACTCTCGGAACACGCCCCCGATGGCCTCGCGCGTCTCGACGTCGGACTTGCCCAACCCGCTGGCGGTCATTCCGCCGATGTGCCGATGGTACTCGATCAGCGCGACGGACCGGCCCAGCCTCGATGCCGTGACCGCCGCCGCGATCCCGCCCGGCGTGCCCCCGTACACTACCACGTCGTAAGTCTGCGCCGTCAGCGACAGCGCTCCAAGCAAGAGCCAAGTTACTAACTTCATTGTATTAGTCCAAAATCGGAGATCTTATATTCTGAGATCTCGATGTCCTCCTTGTTGGTCGAGTAAATCACCCAAAGCGAGCCTTGATACTCTATGGCGTGCGGATATTGAAAGCTGTCCGGCCCCTTCGCTCGCCCCGGAAAGCGCTGTGGCGGCGCGTCTTTGCGCAGCGCTTTCGGCGAGCCGAACGTCCATCCGTCACGGCTGAAGGAGATCCCCAGCGGATCGCGGCCGGTCTGGCTGGGGTTGTTGATGAGATAGTACCAGCCGTTCGAGAGTAGCCCGGTGAAGTTCTTGCTTGTCGCGTCGGGATAGTTCGTGCGCACAGGCGCCGGCCAGGTCTGCCCCTGATCCCTGCTGATGGATCGGTAGAGGAATCTCGAGCGGTTCTGGTCGCGGAAGATCAGGTGCACCAGTCCCTCCGGATCGACATACCAGCTTGGCTCGCTCATCTTGTCGTGCGGCGGTTCGCCAGGAAGCGGCGTCACGGTCCAGTTCGTACCGGCGAGCGTGTCGGAGATCGCCGGGTACATCTTTCTGTCGCTGTCCCGGCAAGTCATGAACATGCGGTCGCCGATCGGCCGCGGCGGATAGTTGTTCATGCAGTTGTCGACGAACAGGCCCGCTTCCGTCCACGCGTCACCGGTCCACTCGAACCGCATCAGCCGCAGGTTGGCCCACTTCTCCTCGATGTACGCCAGCAAGGCGGTCAGCTTGCCGTTGAAGACGAACACGCCGCGCGCGATCCAGCGCCCCGGCTGGTCCGGCCCGTCGGGATCGTCGGCCACAATGCCGCTCTCGCTCCACGTGTGGCCATCCTCGCTGGTGGCGTAACGGATGAGCTGGTTCCGGCTGTCCTCATCCACCCGGCCGCTCGACCACATGGCCCAGAACTTGCCGTCGTGGTGAACCAGGTAGGAGTGCAGGTTGAACTGCCACTCACCTTTTTCGGCCAGGAACACCGTGCTGGTCTTTGAAGAAATCACCTCCAACTCGCCCGGCGACGCCAGCGACGCGTCCTCCGCCAACAGCACTTCCGGGGAGCGCACGACGTCCGCCTCCTCCGGGACGGCGGCGCAGCCCCACAACACGATCACCACCCACAACAGTTGCACGCGTATCATTGCAGTCCCAGACCGGACACCGCGAACTCCGAGATCTCGATGTCCTCTTTGTTGGTCGAATAGATCACCCACAGCGAGCCGCCCTGCTCGATTGCGTGCGGGTACTGAAAGCTGCCGCTTGGCTTTGCCCTGCCCTCGAATCTCCGCGGCGGCGCGTTCTTGCGCAACGCCAGCGGCCGCTCGAAAACCCATCCGCCGCTGCTGAACGAAACGGCAAGCGGGTCGCGGCCCTCCGGGTTCGGGTTGTTGATCAGGAAGTACCAGCCATTGGACAGCTTGCCCGTGAAGTTCTTGCTGGTGGCGTCCGGATAGTTGGTGAGCACCGGCTTTTCCCAGGTGGCGCCGTTGTCGCGGCTGAGGACACGGATGAGGCGGCGCGACCGATTGTTGTCGCGCACGATCATGTGCACCGTGCCGTCCTTGGCCTGGTACCAGGTAGGCTCGTCCATGCGGTGGAACGGCGGGTCGGCGGCCAGCGATTCCCGCCTCCATTCCCTCTCGCCTTCCCGCAGCGCCATGAACACGTTCATGCGGCTGTCCCGGCATGCCATCGCCAGCCGCCCGCCCAGCATCGCCGGAGGGAAATTGTTCATGCAGTCATCGGCGAAGATGCCGGTGGTCAGCATGCGCGTCGTTGTCGTCTCTCCCAA
>CAYLSS010000863.1:0-2722 GCA_964385765.1 uncultured Solibacteraceae bacterium | reverse complement strand
TCGACCGAGTGCGTCTGATCGCCGATCTTGTCGTAAACAGTGACAATCAGCGTGTACTCGCCGGGAGTCAGGTCTTCGGTCAGGTTCAGACTCAGACCGCCCTCGATACTGCGCTGGGGGTAGAAAGATTCGCGCTCCTCCTGGACCGCCAGCGGCTCCTCAAACAATGTTTCCCCGCTCTCGCGGAGCACCTTGATGCCGTAGGCCACCTGAAAGCGATGGTTTTCGCCGAACTCGTAGCCCGTGATGTCGAATCGGGCCCAAACCGAGTCACCCGGCCGATAGACCGGCTTAGGAAGCGGTTCCGGTGAGGTCTCCGTGCGATAAAACCGGAAGCCGCGAACCGCCAGCGTATCGCTCGGCTCGACATCCCGGCCCGACACAGGAAAGGTGATCGCGGAGCTGGAGGTAGCATTCCCCATCTTATCCTCGACACCGATGATGATCCGGTACTCACCTGAAGGCGCCCATGGCGGGATCAGAACGTCGTATCGGAACAGCGGCATCCAGCCTTGTTCCTCGTCCTGGTGCGTCAGCGTCGCGGCTACTTCATCCGCGTACTTCTCTTTGAGCGGCACATTCTCGGGATCCACGCTCTCGATGGTGCAGGCGACGTGCAGCCGCTTCTCGTCGTTAACCTCGCGGGTCGCGAAGCCGGCTACTCGAAAGGTCAGAAACCCGGTGTCGCCTGCGAAGAACTCGAAATTCGGGGAAACAGGAGGCCCCCCGTCATACTGGTGCAGCGCCGTCTGAACCACCGCCAGCCTCTCCTGACCAATGAGGCCGGCCGCACTCAAGACGAGCACGGACAACAGAGCCGAGGATCTCAGAAGAAACTGTCCAGTGGATCGCATCTCGGGAGTGAAGGTTCCTTCAAATGTGCGGCACGCCCGGCGTCTGGCCCGGCGTTTCGATCACCCCGGGGGGCCGAATCATCAGCGGGATCTGAATCAGCGCGGTCCGTTCGTTTTCCAGGTCGCCGGCGTCGGTGACCTGCAGCTTATAGTCCCCGGCAGGGACGTCGAACACGATCGTGCCCTGCATCGTTGTGGCGGGATCGAGGATGCGCAGCAATCCGAGCCAGTCAGGAACTCCTTTGACATCGGAAAGTTCCATATGAGTTTCACCCCAAGCGTCCACCAGTCTCAGCAACGGAAGCGCTACCTGCTGGTTGCCCCCATTCGACACCTGCAGCCGAACGAGCAGAAACTTGTGGCGGGGGATCACCGCCTCCACCGATTGACCGAGTTGTGTCTGCCACTCCGCCTCCAGGACGGTGTAGTTCATGGGGCCGACCGTCGTCAACTCCCCCATTTCGCGCACCACTCCGTCACTCGAAGCAATCATGCCGCAACCGATCAGGAATCCGGCGGCAGTCACGACGACAAGTGCTTTCGCGGTCATCATTTGCCTCCGATCTTACTCAAGTACCCGGACGCACCGCAATAGCGGCGGGCAATGATCGGCAATATAGACCTATTAGTCAGGTTGGTCAAGCTTGCTCCGTAGCATCTCATTCACCGCTCTTGGATTGGCCTGTCCCCGGGTCGCTTTCATGACCTGGCCAACAAGGTAGCCAATCACCGCCTTCTTTCCGTCCCGGTACTGTTTGACTTGCTTCTCGTTATCTCGAATCACCTGTTCAACGGCGCCCGCCAGATGGTCCTCGCCAAGGACTTTCAATCCTTCCCGTTCAATGATCTTCGCCGGCGACTCGCCGGTCGCAAACATCTTGGGAAAGATCTGCTTCGCCAGCTTACCCGTCAACTCTCCGGCTGCGATTCGCGTTATTAACTCTCCAATAAATTCCGGCGGGACGGGTGAATCACTGATCTCTTTGTTTTCCGTCTTGAGGAGGCCGAGCAGATCTCCCTGGACCCACTTGGCCGCTTCCTTCGGATCACCCGACGCCTCTGCGACTTTCTCATAGTACTCGCTGAGCGGTCTTGTCGCCGTCAGGACTTCGGCGTCGTAGTCACGGAGTCCGTAGTCCTGGATGAACCGGAGCCGTTTGCGAGCAGGAAGCTCGGGCATCGCGCCGGCGATCTCCTCACGCCAGGCGTCGCTCACGACAAGCGGCAGCAGGTCCGGTTCGGGGAAATAGCGGTAATCGTGCGCCTCTTCCTTGCTGCGCATTCCTGCGGTCTCGCCGATAACCGGATCGTAGAGTCGTGTTTCCTGAACCACCCTGCCGCCACCTTCGAGAACCCCAACCTGACGCGCGATCTCATAGTCCAGCGCTTCCCGCAGGAAGCGGAACGAGTTCAAGTTCTTCACCTCTGTTTTCGTCCCGAACTTCTCGGTCCCCTTGAAGCGAACAGAGACGTTGGCGTCACAGCGTAATTGCCCTTTCTCCATATCGCACGTCGAGACTTCAAGGAACTGCAGCGTCTGCTTGAGCCCGGTGAGAAACGCATAGGCCTCGTCGGAGCTTCGCAGATCCGGTTCGGTCACGATTTCAATGAGCGGGGTGCCGCAGCGGTTCAGGTCGACGTAGGAGTACCGGTCCGAGTCACGGAACCCTTCGTGGAGGCTCTTGCCGGCGTCGTCTTCGATATGGCCGCGAGTGATGCCGATGCGTCTCAGGTCACCGTCCACCATGATCTCGAGATAGCCATGGTCGGCGACAGGAAGGTCGAATTGCGAAATCTGATAGCCCTTGGGCAGGTCCGGGTAGAAGTAGTTCTTGCGCGCCAGCCGGGAGACCGTATTGATTCGGCAA
>CAYLSS010000862.1:0-2731 GCA_964385765.1 uncultured Solibacteraceae bacterium | reverse complement strand
CGGAGATCGGTGCGCTGGTTGGTGCCGTGGCTGTCCCAGCCCCAGTCGAAGAGTTGGACGAAGCGGACGTCGTTCTCGACCAGGCGTCGGGCGAGGAGGCAGTTGTTGGCCAGGCTGATCTCGCCGGGCCGCGCGCCATAGGCTTCGAGGACGTCGGGCGGCTCGGCGGTGATGTCCATGATCTCGGGTACGGCGGTTTGCATCCGGAAGGCGAGCTCGTACTGGCCGATGCGGGCGAGGGTGTCCGGATCGCCGGCCCGCTCGTGCTGTATGGTATTGAGATCGCGGATGGCGTCGAGCGTGGTACGGCGCATTTGGGCGTCGATGCCGGGAGGATTCTCGACATAGAGGACCGGCTCGCCAAGCGAGCGGCACTGGACTCCCTGGTAGACGGCCGGGAGGAAGCCGGAGCCCCAGACGCTCTTGCCGGCATCGGGGTTGTTGCCGCCGCTGACCAGGACGATGTAGCCGGGCAGGTTCTGGTTCTCGGAGCCGAGCCCGTAAGTAACCCAGGAGCCCATGGAGGCGTACCCTAAACGCTGGTTGCCCGTGTGAAGGAGTAACTGGGCGGGAGCGTGGTTGAACTGATCGGTGTGGACCGAGCGAATGATGCAAAGCTCGTCGGCAAGAGCGGCGGTGTGGGGGAGCAGTTCGCTGAGCCAGGCGCCGGACCGGCCGTGTTGGGCGAACTCGTACTGGCCGCCCATCATCCGGGGCACACCCTTGATGAAGGCGAAGCGTTTGCCTGCGAGGAACTCATCGGGGCACGGCTGTCCATCGTACTTCTGGAGGGCAGGCTTATAGTCGAACAGCTCGAGTTGGGAGGGGGCGCCCGCCATGTGGAGGTAAATGACGCGCTTCGCCTTGGGGGGGAAGTGGGGTTTGCGCGGGGCAAGGGGGTTGGTATTCGAGCGTTCCACTTCGGCGGCTCGGCCGGCTATCTGGGCGAAGGCCAGCCCGCCCAAACCGAGCGAGCATTTGCACAGGAAAAAGCGTCTGGTTTGGTCATTCATCGCTTCACCTCTTAGTCAGGGTTTCATCCAGGTTGAGCAGGACGTGGGCCACGACCGTCCAGGCGGCGCGTTCCCTGTCGCCGGCCTGGCGGGGTTGATAGTCGGGCGGGCGCAGTGCGGTCAAGCCGATGTCGGCGTACTGGTCACCATCCCCTTCGACGGTGCGTTTCACGGCCACGGCGAGGATATTGCGGCCAGGTCGGACGGCGGCGTTCGCTTCCGACGACACGTCCCGCACCACCGGACCGCTGATGTCGTTGCCTGAGTCCGCAGCGGGCACGCCGTTGACCCAGACCTGGAAGCTGCCTCGGAATTCGGTCCAAACCTCGAGGCCATGGAAGCCGGAGCCAGCCTCAAACTCACGGCGCAGCCAGATGGTCTCCGCGGTCCACGGCGTGAGGATCTCGGGCCGCTTGTATTCGTCCTTATCTTCCTTCTCGTCCTCGCGCTCGCGCCTGTCCTCGTCTTCCTCCTTCGGCTCGAGGTGGCCGAACATGCCGCGTCCGGTGGACCAGGAAGAGTGGTCGAACTCGCGGGCGGTCCAGCCCTCGGGGGGCGATTCGGTGGTGTAGCGCCACTCGCCAGGCTCCTCGTTCGAGTTTGGGATGAGAGTAACCGTGCGGTCCGAGGGATAGATGATGCCGCTGACGTTGAGCAGGTCTCGGACGGCGTGCTCGTCGAGGCCGAGTTCGGCGTCGCGGTAGAGCTGGCGGATACGGTCGAGTTCTGCCGACTTGGGCGGGCGCGAGAGGCAAACACGATAGGCGTAAGTGGCGCGGTCCTCGAAGGTGTCGCCGGCTTCTCGGAGTATGCGAGCCGCGAGGTAACGGGCGGCCTCGATAGCAAGGGGGTCGTTCAGGGTCGCCAGAGCCTGCAGCGGCGTGTTCGTACGGATGCGGCGCAGCGTGCAGATCTCACGGGACGGAACGTCAAATGTGGCCAGCGACGGATAAGGAGTGGTGCGGCGCCAAAGAGTATAGATGGCGCGCCGGTATCGGTCCGCGCCATCGCTGGTTTGCCAGCGGTCCCGGTTGTAGGGCGTATTCCAAACATTTTCTGGCTGGAGGGGCATGACGGGCGGACCGTACATCTTGTCCGAGAGCAGGCCAGCGGCGGCGAGCGTCTGGTCACGCACCATCTCGGCGTCGAGCCGGACGCGCGGGCCGCGGGCGAGCAGCCGGTTGTTCGGGTCGCGTTCGAGCAGTTCCGGAGTAACACGCGACGCCTGCCGGTAGACGGCCGACATGACAATCATCTTCTGAATGCCCTTCATATCCCAGTCGAGGCGCATGAACTCTGTGGCAAGCCAATCGAGAAGCAACGGATGAGTGGGCGTTGAACCCTGGTTGCCGAAGTCCTCTTCCGTCTCGACGAGTCCGGCGCCAAAGAAACGGGCCCAGTAGCGATTGACCGCGACGCGGGCGGTAAGCGGATTGTTCTTGTCGGTGAGCCACTTGGCGAGGCCAAGGCGATCTGGCGGTGCGCCTTCCGGCATGGGTTGGAAGGCGGCCGGGACGGCGGGTTCGACCGGCTCTCCCGGATCGAGGAAGTTGCCGCGATTGTGGATGCGCGTCTCGCGCTGTTCGCCTTGCGGCAACTCTTGCATGATCAGTGTCGAGACACCGCCGCCCAGATCCAGCCTCGGGCGTTCATCCACTCTGTCGGCGTCCGCGGTCTGGTTGAGAAAGGCGTAGAGCTGGTAGAATTCGCGCTGCGAG